>NZ_JBTYMC010000019.1:0-47250 GCF_054880855.1 Streptomyces sp. S6
CGGCACCCCGACTACGGGTACGTCACCCCCCTCGAAACGAGATCCTTGCTCAGTCAGAACCTCGTCCCGGCAGCGTAAACACCCGCTGTCCAGTTCGCGGGGGGAACTTCACCTCCCGCATGGACGACCTGTGCGACATGGCCCACGAACTCGACCGCACCGCCCACGCGACCCTCGTCGACACCCTGGGCGAACGCCACCCGCTGACGATGGTCGTCGCGACGAACCTGGCCAGCGACCTCGCCGCCCTCGGCCGCCACACCGACGCCCTCGACCTCGGCGCCCGCACCCTCGCCCTCTCCACGGCAGTCCTCGGCGAGGCCCACCCCTCCACCCTCAGCCTCGCCGCCAACCAGGCACTCGACCTGACGGCACTCGGCCGCGCGGAAGAAGGCGAACGGCTCCACGACCGGATCCTCGGCGAGATGCGCGAACGCCTCGGCCCCGACCACCCGGCGACGACCGCACTGGGGGAGGGGGAACGCGCCAACTGCTTCATCGACCCACTGCCGCTGTGAGGGAGCCGGGTCAGTCCCCGAACGCCGCCGCCAGCCGCACCGGATCCCCCTCGCCCCCGAGCAGCGCGTGCACGGCCGACACCAGCTCCGGACGGCTCAGCAGAACCCCCGCCGCCGGATGCCCCTGCCCCCGCAGCGCCAGCCCGAGCCCCACCCACGCATCGGGGTCGGGGCCGCGCAGGACACGCTCCGTGAAGCGGGCGCGGGCGGCGCCGAGGTCACCCGTGACCAGGGCGAGGTCCTCGGGGAGGGCGCCCTCGACGGAGTCCAGGGACTCGGGGACGTCGTCCGCGAGGAGCCTGCGGAGCAGCACCGCGCGGGTGTCCAGACCCCGGGGAAGAGGGGACGCGACGACCGTGCCCTCGTCGGACGGGGCGGTGTACGGCGTGGCCTCGTCCCCGGCGAAGGCCGCGTACGCGAAGGGGTACGGGTACGACGAGGTGTTCACGGCGGACACCTTCGCCGACGACGTCCGCCGCGCGACCGGCGGGAAGGGCATCGACCTGATCCTCGACCCCGTCGGCGGCGAGACCCTGCGCCGGGGGCTCGACGCGCTGGCCCTGTACGGGCGGCTCGTGTCCTACGGCAACGCGTCCGGCGAGCCGGCCTGGCAGGCGGGGGTGCCGGAGCTGGGCGCGTGGGGGCGTTCCGTGTCGGCCTTCAGCCTGCTCGGGCTCGCCAAGTCCGCGCCCGAGGAGCTGCGTTCGCTCACCGGGCGGGCGTACGCGAAGGTCGTCGAGGGGGTGGTGGCCCTGCCCGTGACCGCGGAGTTCGCGCTGACGGAGGCGGCGGAGGCGCACCGGCTGATGGGCGGGCGGACGTCCACGGGGAAGCTGTTGCTGCGGGTGGGCGGGTGAGCGACTCGCCGACACCCCCGGGACGCCGGCGGACGATGATCTGACCTATTAGCTCGATCGAGGGGTGACGAAACCGTTTTCCCGAACGGGGCGTCCGGGCCGCGTGGACGATCTTGCGCGAGGCCCCCGCCATATCGGCGAGGTGCCCTCCACAGATCCTGGAGGATCCATGCGACACCCTGTCCCCCGCGCCCGCGCGCTCGCCGTGGGCCTGGCGCTGGCAGCGGCCGTACTCTCCCCCACCGGCTCCGCCCACGCGGCGGCCGACTCGTACGAGTGGGCCGCGCTGGGCGACTCGTACACCGCCGGCGTCTTCGTCGGCGACCCGCGGCCCGCGCTCGGTGACCCGTCACGGGACGGCTGCGACCGGACGTCCGGCGCCTACCCCGGCCTCGTGGAACAGGAGTTGGCCGAGTTCCCGCCGGGCAAGCTCGTCCACCTGACGAACGTCAGCTGCGGCGCCGCGACCATCGCCGACATCGCCAAGACGAAGCAGAAACCGATCAGCCCGGTCCAGGCCCCCGAGGGCGGCTGGCCCGAGGTGGACCCGCAGATCGAGCGGGCGAACCTGAACGACGCGACCGACGTCGTCACCATCGGCATCGGCGGCAACAGCCTGCCCTTCGGCGGCATGCTGCTCAAGTGCCTCGAAACGGGGATGGTCGGCAAGTCCTGCCGCGAGTACTACACCAACCCCCCGAAGGGTGAGGAGAACATCCAGGAGAAGCTCGCCCGGGTCCAGGACGAGTACATCGAGATGCTGGCCCACGTGCACCAGGCCGCGCCCAACGCCAAGGTGATCACGGTCGGTTTCCCGGCGGTCCTGCCGGAGCAGGGCAGCGAGTGCAACCGGCTCTCCCTCACCGAGCTCGGCTCGATCACGCACTCCGACATCGACTGGCTCCGCGACGACGTCCTCAAGCCGCTGAACAGCACGATCCAGCGGGTCTCGAACTTCTTCGGTGACCGGTACGTCGACGTCTACTCCTCCAGCGTCGGCCACGACGCCTGTCAGCCCGCCGGCACCAAGTGGGTCGAGGGGCTCTGCGGCGACGCCGCCGACTACTGGCCCACCAAACTCCCCGGCACCCTCCTGAACTGCGGCGTCATCGGCAAGCACGTCACCCTGGTACACCCCAACACCGACGAGCACGCCAACGCGGCGGCCCACGTGGAGCGGGCGATCCGGATCGCGCTCCTCGAACGCTGAGGGCCCTGCTCAGGCACCGAGCCCCTCGACGGTGAGCCGGAAAGCGCGCTCCGCCCGCATCGCCGGGTCGGCGCGCTTCTCGGTGGCCAGGGCGATTCCGACGATCACGGTGAGCAGATCGTCGACGGTGACGTCCGCCCGGACGGCGCCCTCCTCGATCGCCCTGCGCAGCAGCGGGGCGCCGGCCGCGCCGATGGCCGTCGCACAGGAGTCCTGGGGGGCGTCGTCCTGGAGGGGCTGGTAGGTGAGGAGGTCCGCCAGGCCGCGCGCGGCGAGTGCGTAGGCGAGCAGTTCACGCAGCCAAGTCACCAGCGCGGAGCGGCTGTCGGGCTCGGCGCGGAGTGCGTGGGCGCGGTCGCACAGGGCGTGGACGCGCTGGGCGAAGACGGCTTCGAGCAGGGCTTCGCGGGTGGGGAAGTGGCGCCGCACGGTGGCTGATCCGACGCCTGCGACGCGGGCGATGTGCTCCAGGGACGCCTGGGCTCCCCGGGCCGCCACCTCGGCCTCGGCGACGGCGAGGATGTGGGCGTGGTTGCGGCGGGCGTCCGAGCGCTGGCCGGTCATGGTCTCCCCGAAACATTGTGAAGTGGCGGGCCCCGCCGTATCATAGCGAACGCGAAACGGCGGGGTCCGCCGTTTGTGCTGTGCGTGACCGCGAGGAGATGCACACATGACCGTTCTCGTCACCGGCGTCACCGGCCGTCAGGGCGGCGCCACCGCCCGCGCCCTGCTCGCGCGGGGAACACCCGTGCGCGCCCTGGTGCGCGACCCCGGCTCGCCGCGCGCACGCGCCGTCGAGGAACTCGGCGCCGACCTGTTCGTGGGCGACCTCACCGAACCGGCGTCCCTCGACGCGGCCGTGGACGGCGTACGCGCCGTGTTCTCGGTGCAGATGCCCGCTCTCACCGGGGAGGGCTTCGACTTCGCCGGCGAGGTCCGCCAGGCGGTCAACCTCATGACGGCCGCGCGGGCCGCCGGCGTGGAGCAGTTCGTCCAGTCCTCGACCAGCGGGGTGGGACAGCACGTCGAGGCACCGGGGTGGGCCGAAGGCCGGTGGGCGGCGCTGGAGGTCCCGCTCGGCACGAAGGCGGCGATCCAGGACCGGCTGCGTGAACTCGGCTTCCGCCACTGGACGTTGCTCAAGCCGGCGTTCTTCATGGAGAACTTCGACCCGGCCATGCGGTTCTACTTCCCGCGCGGCGCCGAAGGGGGCCTGGTCACCGTCGTCAAGCCGGGCACGCACCTGTCGCTGGTGGCGGCCCGGGACGTGGGCCGGGCCGCGGCAGCCGCGTTCCGCGCGCCCGCCGAGTTCCATCAGGTGGAACTGGAGCTCTGCGGCGACCGTCTCACCATGACCGAGATCGCCGGGATCCTCTCCCGCACTCTGGGTGTCCCGCTGACGGCCCCGGACATGACGGAGGAACAGGCTCGCGCCGCCGGTATGGGTGACATGGGCGCGACGCACGCGTTCCTGGAGGCCGTCGGCCAGCCGGCCAGGCCGGAGTTCGCCCGCGCGCTGGGCATCGGCCTGACCGGCTTCGAGGAGTGGGCGCGGGATCTCAGGCCGCGTGGCGAGCGGCTGCCCCGATGAGCGCGTCGACCTCCGCCTCGGTCGTCGCGAAGGACGTGATGAGGCGGACGACGCCCTTCTCCCAGCGGTCGTGGTAGAAGACGAACCCGTCCCCGAGGAGCCCGTCGGTCACCTGCCCCGGCAGGCGGGCGAAGAGGACGTTGGCGTCGGCCGCGCCGAGGAGTTCGACGCCGGGGACCGCCTTGAGGCCGTCCTGGAGGCGGTCGGCCATCGCGTTGGCGTGGGTGGCGTTGCGCAGCCAGAGGCCGTCGGTGAGGTAGGCGTCCAACTGGGCCGCCTGGAAGCGCATCTTGGCGGTGAGCTGGCCTGCGCGCTTGCCCCGGAAGGCGAGTTGGGGGGTCAGGGAGCGGTCGAAGACGACGATCGCGTCGGCGGTCATCGTGCCGTTCTTCGTCGCGCCGAAGGAGAGCAGGTCGACGCCCGCCTTCCAGGTGAGGTCGGCGGGCGTGGCGCCGAGGGAGGCGACGGCTCCGGCGAAGCGTGCGCCGTCCATGTGCAGGCGCAGCCCGGCGTCCTTGGTGATCTCCCCCAGCTCCCGTATCTCGTCGGCCGTGTAGACGGCGCCCGTCTCGGTGGCCTGCGTGACGCTGACGACGGAGGGTTCGACGCTGTGGACGTCACCGGCCTTGTGGCGGACGGCCGTCCGGAGTTCGGCCGGGTCGATCTTGGCGTCGGTGCCGCCGAGCGGGACGAGTTTGGCGCCGGCGGTGTAGAACTCGGGGGCTCCGCACTCGTCGTTGTTGACGTGGCTGTCGCGGTGGCACAGGACGCTGCCCCAGGGCGGGGTGAGGGTGGCGAGGCTCAGCGCGTTGGCGGCGGTGCCGGTGGAGACGAACAGGACGTCCACGTCGCGTTCGAAGAGGTCGGCGAGCCGGCGTCGTACGGAGTCGGAGTGTTCGTCGGCGCCGTAGGGCAGGGCCGGGCCGGTGGCGGCGCGGGTCATCGCCTCGACGATCTCGGGCGGGGTGGCGGCGATGTTGTCGCTGCTGAAGATCACGGTCGGGGCTCCTTGGCGGCGTC
Source organism: Streptomyces sp. S6 (assembly GCF_054880855.1). Classification (NCBI taxonomy): domain Bacteria; kingdom Bacillati; phylum Actinomycetota; class Actinomycetes; order Kitasatosporales; family Streptomycetaceae; genus Streptomyces; species Streptomyces sp. S6. Next base: position 5,197 of record NZ_JBTYMC010000019.1, read on the forward strand.
GATGAGGTGGCGCAGGGCGGTGCGGTGGACGGCGTGGTCGGTGAGGGTGGGGAGGAAGTCGGCGAGGTGGGTGGTGAGGACCGGGAAGTCGTCGGGGTCGAGGGCGGCGAGGGCGCGGCGGGTGGTGGCGCGGGTGGCGGCCGGGTCGCGGTGGTCGACGAAGCCGGCGCTGCCGAGGGTGAGGAGGTACATGCCCCGGTAGGCGGCCATCGCCTCGGCCGGGGTCATGCCGGCGGCGAGGTTGTCGGCGAGCTGGGGTTCCGCGAGGCGGGCCAGGAGGTGCGGGCCGAGCCAGGGGCGCGTGCCGCGCAGGGCGAGGAGTCCGGGGTGGGCGACGAGGAGGTCGTACAGCGCGGTGAACCGGGTCTCGGTCACGGTCGCCCAGTCGCCGTCCGGTCCGGTCTCGACCTCGGGGAGGCGGGCGGCCAGGTGGTCCAGGCACAGGTCGAGGAGGCCGGCGAGGTCGGCGCAGCGGCGCTGGAGGGAGGCGAGCGAGATGTCGAGCCTGGCCGCCAGGGCCCGGAAGGTGAGCGCCTCGGGACCGCCCTCGTCGACCAGAAGGAGGGCGGTCTCGGCGATGCGGGCCGGGGTCGCGCGGTCGAGGGAGGGGGAGGTGCGGGGCATGCGGGTCAGCGTACGGTACGGCGTATCGCATGGTCCAGCGTGTTGGGCCGGACCTGTTTCGTGGGTAGGGACCCGGATCGCACTGTCGTCGGAGGGGACGCATGGCACTGCTGGATCAACTGCCCGCGCTGATAGGGGTCGTGGTCGGCTCGGTGGGCTCGTACGCGGCGCAGAGTCTGACCGAGCGCCGAAGGTGGCGCAGGGAGCGCGACGAGCGCTGGGACGAGAAGCGCTTCGAGACGTACGGCCGCTACGCCAACCTCCTCAAGGCGCAACTGCGCATCGCCCAGCGCATCGGCGCGGGCCTCGGCTTCGCGGACGTGGCCGATCCGCTGGACCCCGCAGAGGGACTGCCGCTGCTGGCCGAGGCGGAGTCGCAGCGTTCGGCGCAGTGGGAGTCCGTGCTGCTGGTCGGGGACTCCGGGACCGTCGCCGCGGCACGCCGCTGGCACGAGTCGGTCTGGAGCGTCGAGCTGCTGGTGCGGGAGGGCGCGGTCGACCCTGCGAGGTGGACCGAGGCGCATCAGGTGGCGAGCGCTGCACGGGACGCCTTCTACGAGAGCGCGCGCCGTGACCTCGGTGTCGTCGGCGCACCGCCGCCGTCCGGGCAGTGGCCGCGCGACTGGCGGGCCGGACTCTCGCGGTGAGGCGCTTCAGGACCGTGCGCGACGGGGAGGAACAGGAGCATGTGGAGACAGGACTGGATCGGGGTCACGGAAGCGCTGTTCGAGGAGGCCGTGTTCGGCGGTGACGTGTCCGCGCCGGACCGCGCCGACACGGTCCTCGACGCCGTCGAGGCGCCGCTGTGCCTGACGCGGGGCAAGCTGCTGCACGTCCGTTTCCTGGGCGGCCGGGAGGAGGACGGCCGGGAGCTGGAGCTGTTCGAGCGGGCGGCGGAGCTGTACGAGCGGCTGGGGAACGTGCCGGGTCACGCGGACGCGTTGTTCTGGATCGGCTGCTGGCATCAGGTGGTCAGGCGGGACGACGCCGCCGGGGAGCGGTTCTTCGAGCGGTCCTACGCGCTGGCGAAGTCCGCCGGCGACCGCAGGACGATGTCCTGCGCGGTGCGCCACCTCGCCTTCGCCGACCGGGACGCGGGCCGCTTCGAGGAGGCCCGTGCGCGGTTCACCGAGTCGGTGGCGCTGCGCCGGGAGATCGGCTTCCAGCCGGGGGTGGCGGCCGGACTGGTGGCGCTCGCCCGCCTCGCGGCCGAGACCGGCGACCCGTCGACGGCGTCCCGGCATCTGGACGAGGCGGAGGCGATCGCCGAGAGCTGCGGCGCGAAGGCTGTGTCGGGGTGGGTGGAGGAGGCTCGGGGGCTCATCGGTTCCTAGGGCCGGTCGTCACCTTCGCGTCGTCCGCCCGGCAGGCGGGAAGTTGACGACCGGCCCTAGGTTCCCGGTCAGCCCCCCGACGTCCGTACGCCGTGCAGGAACAGGTCGAGGAACTGTTCGCGCACGCCCGTCGCGCTCACTCCGCGCCGCCGGGAGATGTGGGAGCTGAAGTTGGTCATCGCGGAGGCGAAGGACTCGGCGGCGACGGAGGGGTCGAGTTCGGGGCGGACCTCGCCGCGGCGCAGCGCGTCGTGCAGGACGTCCTCGATGACCGCGAGCGGCTGGTCGACGCAGTCGCGCAGGAAGGGCGCGTACAGCTCGGGGAAGTCGGGGAACTCGAAGGAGCAGCGGAAGACGATGAGCCACTGGGGGCTGTCCAGGGTCTTCGCCATCGTGGTGTAGAGGATCCGCAGGTCCTGCTCCAGGCTGCCGGTGCGGGGTGGTTCGAGGCGGCCGGAGAAGGTGCTGAGGGCGGCGAGGATCAGCTCGTCGCGCTCCGGCCAGCGGGAGTAGAGGGTGCGTTTGGCGACCTTCGCGCGGGCGGCCACCGAGTTGGTGCGGAAGCCCGCGACGCCGGTGACGGCGAGTTCGTCGACGGCGGCCTGGAGGATGCGCGCGTCGGCGCCGGGGTCACGGGGCCGGCCCGGTCGGGCGGCGGGCGGTGACGTGGCGGCCATGGTCTTCATCCCCGGCTCGGTGCGGTGTCGGTCTCGGCTGTGCCGTTCCAGTCTTACAGGGTCGATGTTTCACCACCGAAACGGTTTCGTATTCATCTTCTTCCGCGATAGCGTGGAGGCCGGGACACGAAGTGAGGGGACGGTGGCCATGACCGGACACCCGACGACCGCACCGCCGCGCGCACGCCGCAGCCGGCTCGGCCCAGAGCGTGAGGCCGAGCTGTACGACGCCGTCCTGGACCTGTTGCGCGAGGTGGGATACGACGCGCTGACGATGGAGGCGGTCGCCGCCCGCACCCGGTGCAGCAAGGCGACCCTCTACCGGCAGTGGGCTGGCAAGCCGGAGCTGGTCGCCAGGGCTCTGCGCCACCAGAAGCCGGTCTCCCTGCACCGCATCGACACCGGCTCCCTGCGCGGCGACTTCCACGCCCTGATCGACCAGCTCGACGACCACCGGATGGCCGACGACACCGCCCTGATCCGGGGCCTGGCACACGCCGTGCACACCCACCCCGACCTCCTCGACGCCCTGCGCCGTCTGCTGGTCGACCCCGAGCTGACCGGCCTCGACGCGCTCCTCGCCCGAGCGGTCGAGCGCGGCGAGGTCCACCCCGACACCCCGGCCCTCGCCTACGTCACCCACATCATGCTGGGCGCCCTGGTCACCCACCCCCTCCTCGAAGGCACCCCCGCCGACCCAGCCTTCCTACGGGCCTACCTCGACGCGGCACTGTTCCCGGCGCTGGGGCTGTGAGGGGGCCGGCTTCGACGCGGCGCCGATCCCGGCGGCGGGGCGGTGAGGGGAACGGCTTCGACGCGGCACTGATCCAGCGCCGGAACTGTAAACGGGCCCGTTTCGACGTGGCGCCTTCCCAGGGCCCCGGCTGCGAGCGGGTCCACTTCGACACGCTGCGCCCGACGCCGACGCTCTGAGCGGGGCTACTTCGACGCGGCGCTGATCCCGGCGCCGGAGCGATGAGGGGAACGGCTCGACGCGGCACTGATCCAGCGCCGGAGCTGTAAACGGGCCCGTTTCGACGCGACGCCTTCCCGGGGCCCCGGCTGCGAGCGGGTCCGTTGTTGTGACGTGCTGCGCCCGGCGCCAAAGCTGTGAGCGAGCCTGCTTCGATGCGGCGCTGAGGCTGCGGGGCGATGAGTTCCGGTCGCCCTCGGAGTCGTACCGACGGGGAGCACCCGAGCGGAAGGCCGTCGATGAAGACTCTGTACGACACCTTGCACCGGTACGTCGGCGAGGGGCGGGTGCCCGGTGCTGTGGGGCTCGTGGCCCGGGGGGACGACGTCCAGGTGGTGACCGCGGGCTCGGTGGACGTCGAGGGGTCGGCGCCGATGGCACGGGACTCCGTCTTCCGGCTCGCCTCCGTCACCAAGCCGGTCACGGCGGCGGCCGTCATGATGCTGGTCGACGAGGGACGGCTCGCCCTCGACTCGCCCGTCTCCCGGTGGCTGCCCGAGCTGGCGTCACCGAGCGTGGTGCGCAGCCCCTCGTCCGCCGTCGACGACGTCGTCCCGGCGGCCCGTCCCGTCACGGTCGAGGACCTGCTGAGCTTCCGGACGGGCTGGGGGCTGCCGTCCGACTTCTCCCTCCCCGCGGCCCAGGCCCTCCTCACGGTCCAGGGAGACGTCCGCCCCCGCCAGGACTGGCCCGACCCCGACACCTGGCTGACCCTCCTCTCCCGGGTGCCGATGCTGCGCCAGCCGGGCGACGCCTGGCTCTACACGACCTCCTCCGACCTCCAGGCCGTCCTGGTCTCCCGCGTGTCGGGGCGCTCCTTCCCCGAGTTCCTCGCGGAGCGCGTCTTCGAGCCGCTGGGCATGCGGGACACGGGGTTCGAGGTCCCGGCGGCGAAACGGCACCGCTTCACGTCGGCGTACGTGCCGGGTGCGGACGGCGGCCCGGCCCTGTCGTCGTCCCCCGACGACCCCCAGTGGGCCACCGTCCCCGCCTTCCCCTCCGGCGGTTCGGGCCTCGTCTCCACCGCCGACGACCTCCTGGCGTTCGGCCGTATGCTGCTGGCCGGCGGCGAGGCACACGGCCGCCCCCTCCTCTCCCTCGCCTCGGTCCGCCGCATGACCACCAACCACCTCACCGCCGCCCAACGCACCGCCGCCGCCCTCTTCCTGGAGGGCCAGGGCTGGGGCTACGGCGGCCAGGTCGACCTCTCCCCCATCGCCCCCTGGAACACCCCCGGCCGCTACGGCTGGTCCGGCGGCACCGGCACGACAGCCCACATCACCCCGGCATCGGGAACCGTCACCGTCCTGCTGACCCAACTCGCGATGACGAGCCCGACGCCTACGCCCCTGATGCGGGACTTCTGGAGCAGCGCGGCTGCGTAGAATTCGCGTATTTCGCTGATACCTTCCCGCAACCGGACGTCCGATAGAACTCCGTCAGGAGCTATTCGGAAAAGGGGAGAAATCATGCCGGTAAATACGGTTGAGCGCGAGAATTGGAAGACCGCAGGGTCGCTGCGGCATATCCGTCCGCGCGTCACGCTGGTCGTGGCGGTCGCCGCCGCCGGACTGCTGATGACCGCGTGCGGAGACGACGGCGGTGGCGGTGGCGGTGTCGCCTTGGCCGGTCCCAGTAACGGCAAGAGCGCGAAGGAGGGCGGTGGTTCCGGGAAGAAGGGTCCCCTCGCCTACTCGAAATGCATGCGGTCGAACGGCGTACCCGGTTTTCCGGACCCGGACGCAGGCGGCGGTCTCAAGATCGATGGCGACAAGGTGGGTATGGGCACGCCGACGTATCAGCGGGCCGCGGAGAAGTGCAAGCGGTACAACGCCGCGCCGGCGCCCGAGACGGCTCCGGACCGGGAGGCCGCGCTGAAGTACGCCGCGTGCATGCGGAAGAACGGTGTGCCCAGGTTCCCGGACCCCAATGCGGAGGGCGGGACCGACATCGACCGGGGTGCGCTCGGTGTCGACATCACCGGCCCCGTCTTCAAGAAGGCCGACGACAAGTGCAAAGAGGTCCTGAGGAACGGCGGGAAGGGCGCGGCGGACGGCGCCAAGAACACGCAGGGCGGCTGACCGCGACGCCCTGCGGGACAGCGGCGTCAGACGCGTTCGACGGCGGCCGTGTCCGCCGTGGTGCGGGGGAAGCGCACCGTCATGGTCAGACCGCCGTCCGGCCGGGGCACGGCGTCGAGTTCGGCGTGATGGGCAGTGGCGATGGCGCTGACGATCGACAGTCCGAGACCGAGCCCGTCACGGCGGGTGCGCGTGGTGCCGACCCGCTGGAACGGCTGGAACAGCCGGTCCAGTTCGTCGTCGGCGACGACCGGGCCCGAGTTGCTCACGGTCAGCACGGCCCGGTCGCCCTCGGCGCGGGTGGCGACCTCGACCCACCCGTCGGGGGTGTTGTAGCTCAGCGCGTTGTCCACCAGATTGACCACCAGGCGCTCCGCCAGGCCTGCGCCACCGACCGCGACGGCCGGCTCCAGCGTCGTACGCCATGACACGCCGCGCCGCTCGGCCTCCTCGTCGCGGGCCGCCACGACCTTCCCGGCCAACTGCCGGAGGTCGAACGGCACCCGGCGCTCCAGACCGGCCTGGCCCCTGGCCAGGGTCAGCAGTGACGTGATCAGCCGCTCCTGCTCGCGGCCTGCGGCGAGGATCCGCAGGTGGGCCTCCCGCAGCGACTCCACGCTCGCGTCCGGGTCCGCCAGGGCGACCTGCCCGAGGGTGCGCTGGCGTGTCATCGGGGTCCGCAGCTCGTGCGAGGCGTTGGCCACGAACCGGCGCTGCGCCTCGAATGCGGCCTCCAGCCGGGCCAGCAGCTCGTCGAAGGTGTCGCCGAGGTCCTTGAGTTCGTCGACGGGCCCCGGCAGGGCCAGCCGTGCGTGCAGGTTGGTCGCGGAGATCTCCCGGGCGGTGCGGGTGATCGTGCTCAGGCGGCGCAGCACGCGTCCGGCCAGCACCCAGCCGAGACCCGCCGAGACGACCGCCATGACGCCCAGCGCGGTGCCGCTCTGGACCAGCAGCGTGTGCCGCCGCTCGTCCTTCTGCCGCTGTGCCAGGTCGATGAGCGCCTGCCTCTCACCGGGATCCGGCGCGGGCAGGTCGTCCCCCTCGGTGCTGAGTTCCCGCGGGCCGCGTCCGGCCGGCGGTTTCGCCACCTCTTCGACGGTGGCCGCACCGCCCTGGCCGTTGTACACGTAGAGGCCCGAGTCGGCCCGGTCGACGAGGAAGAAGGTCATCGCGAGCAGCGCCACGCCGGACACGAGGAAGACCCCGCCGTAGAGCAGCGTCAGCCGGAACCGGACGGTGTTGCGGGGCATGCGGAGGACGATGCGCACGGGCCGCCCTCAGACCCGGTAGCCGGACTTGGCCACGGTGTGGATCACCGGTGGGTCGCCGAGCTTGGCGCGCAGCCGGCTGACGGTGACCTTGACGGACTTGGTGAACGGGTCGGCCGATTCGTCCCACACCCGTTCCAGCAGCTCCTCCGCCGAGACCACCCGGCCCTGGGCGGCGAGCAGCAGCTCCAGCACACCGAACTCCTTGGGGGCCAGGTCGAGCGGCTCGCCGTCCCGGGTCACCCGGCGCTGTGCCGCGTCCAGCTCGATGTCGCCGTGTTTCAGCACCGGCGGCACGGCGGGATGCGCCCGCCGGGCCAGCGCGACGATCCGGGCCGTCAGCACCCGGAAGTCGAACGGTTTGCCCAGGTAGTCGTCGGCACCGAGGTTCAGCCCGGCCACGAGGTCCTCGTTGGTCGCGGCGGCGGTCAGCATCAGCACCCGGCTGCGGCACCGCGCGGCGACGAGCTCGGCGCACACCGTGTCGCCGTGCATCCCGGGCAGGTCGCGGTCCAGGACGATCACGTCATAGCCGTTGACAAGGGCGCGTTCCAGACCGGACAGCCCGTCCAGCGCTACGTCGACCGCCATCCGCTGCCGGCGCAGTCCCACCGCCACCGCGCCGGCGACTTCCTCGTCGTCCTCGACGATAAGAACGCGCACCTTTTCTCTCCCCCCGGGAAAAAGAATTCCGGCCGTCGAGCCCGTGCCGTATTCCCATGCTAGCCACCCGACGGTTGCGGCGGGGTTTCATTCCGCCGTTCCGGCACATCCTCGGCCCCGGGAATTCCGCGGCGGGCGATACCGTCCCGAAACCGCCGCTTCCGTAGAACAGGACCAGCAGGCGAATAGGCAGCCGATGAAGGCCGGTCGAAGGAGACGGGTATGCGCGTACAGGAACACGACCGGGCAGGGCGGCCGGGCGGTGGCGGAAGGTGAGCGTGGTGCCCTCCCCCACGCGGCGCGAGGACATGGCGCCCGCGAGCGCGGGGACCGGGCGGCGCAGGGGCCGCCGGTGGACGATCGTGGCGATCCTGGTGACGGGCACCGCGGGCGCGGCCGTCGCCGCTCACCTGGTCGGCCCCTTCGACAAGGAGGCCGAGGCCGACGGCACCGGCGACCGGACGCCCGTCAGCACGGCGACCGTGAAGCGGGGCACGGTGTCCGCCCGCACCTCGGTCAACGGCACGCTGGCCTACGCCGGTGGCTACGAGGCCGTCGGCCGGGCGAGCGGTGTGGTCACCAAGGTGCCCGGGGCGGGCGACCGGCGCCGCTCGGGCCAGGCCTTGTACGAGGTCGACGGCAAGCCCGTCATCTTCCTGAAGGGGTCCGTCCCGGTGTTCCGGGACCTCAAGGAGGGCGACGAGGGAGCCGACGTCAAACAGCTCAACGCCGCGCTGGTCAAGCTCGGCTACAGCGACTACCTGAGTCCCGCCTCCAGCTACTACGGCTACCGGACCACGGCAGCGGTCGAGCGGCTGGAGGAGCACTTCGGCCTGGAGGAGGACGGGAAGCTGTCGATGGGTGAGGTGGTGTACCTGCCTCTGGACCAGATCAAGGTGACCAAGGTGAACATCAAGCTGGGCGGCCAGGCCCAGCCGGGGATGCCGGTGCTGACCGCCAGCTCGCTGCGCCGGTACGTCTCCGTACAGCTCGACACCGCCTACCAGTCGCAGGTGAAACGCGGTGACAAGGTGACGATCACGCTGCCGGACCTGAGGACGACCCAGGGCAGGGTGACGTCCGTGGGCCGGGTCGCCGAGTCGGGCGGCGACAACCAGGGCGCCAAGGTCACCGTGGGCATCGAGCCCGACGACCCCAAGGTCACCGGCAGCCTCGACCAGGCGCCGGTACAGGTGTCGATCATCACCGGCAGCGCCGCCGACGTGCTGAACGTGCCGGTCGACTCCCTGCTGGCGCTGCTCGACGGCGGTTACGGCGTCGAGGTGGTCGGCTCGAACGGCGAGCGCCGGCTGATGCCGGTCGAGCTGGGGATGTTCGACCAGGACAGCGGGCTCGTCGAGGTCACCGGGGCCGGCCTGAAGGCCGGTCAGCGGATCGTGGTGCCGGCGTCATGAGCGCGCTCAGCGCCCGCGCGGGCGATACCGCGGTGGTGACCGGCGTGCCGGACGGGGGCGCCGGGTCCCCGGTTCTGGAACTGGACGGGGTGACCCGCCTCTTCCCGGGAGGTGCGTCGCCCGTGGTGGCCCTCGGCGGGGTGAGTTTCACCGTGCACCGCGGCGAACTGGTCGCGATCGTCGGCCCGTCGGGTTCCGGCAAGTCCACGCTGCTCAACGTCATGGGCACGCTGGACCGGCCGACCACCGGCGTCATGCGCATCGCCGGCACCGACGTCGCGCGGATGAGCGACCGTGAGCTGGCGGCGGTGCGGGCCACCGAGATCGGCTTCGTGTTCCAGCAGTTCTTCCTGGCCGACCACACCAGCGCGCTGGAGAACGTCGCCGACGGCCTCCTGTACGCGGGCGTGGGCCGGGCGGCCCGGCGCCGGGCGGCGGCCGAGGCCCTGGAGCGGGTCGGGCTGGCGAACCGCGCCGGGTTCCGGCCGTCCAAGCTGTCCGGCGGTGAACGGCAGCGGGTCGCGATCGCCCGCGCGCTGGCCGGCAGTCCCGCGATCGTGCTCGCCGACGAGCCCACAGGCAACCTCGACAGCGTCAACGGCTCGGCGATCCTGTCGCTGCTGACAGAGCTGAACCAGCAGGGCGCCACCATCGTCGTGATCACGCACGACCGGGACATGGCCGCCCGGCTGCCGCGCCGCATCGAGATGCTGGACGGCCGGGTGGTCGCCGACGACGCGCCACGGAAGGGGGCTCGGAGCCGGTGACCGTGACCTACCGACCCGGACATCTGGGTTTCGTCGACCTGACCCGCACCGGCAGCGTCGGACTGCGCACCCGGCGGCTGCGGGCGGCCCTGTCGGCGCTGGGCATCGCGATCGGGGTGGCCTCGATCGTGGCCGTACTCGGGCTGTCCGCCTCGTCGCAGGCCGGGCTGCTGGCCGAGATCGACCGGCTCGGCACCAACATGCTGACCGTGACCCCCGGCAAGGACATCCAGGGCAACGAGGTGCGGCTGCCCAAGGCGGCCTCGGGGATGATCTCCCGGATCGGCCCGGTGGAGCAGGTGGAGAGCACCGGCGCCACCAAGGCCCGGGTGTACCGCAGTCCGCTGGTGCCGACGCTCAACACCAACGGCCTCAAGGTCCGGGCGACGAGCCTGGGGCTGCTCTCGGCGGTGCGCACCAGGGTCGCCCACGGCGCGTTCCTGAACAAGGCCACCGCCACCCGGCCGACCGCGGTGCTGGGCTACGACGCGGCCAGGCGCCTCGGCATCGACCGGGTCCGCACCGGGCAGCGGATCTGGCTCGGCGGCCAGTGGTTCTACGTGGTCGGCATCCTCGACAAGGCGGCTCTCGCGCCGGAGATCGACGCCTCCGTACTCGTCGGGTACCCGGCCGCGGAGCGCTATCTCGCCTACAGCGGGCACCCCACCACCATCTACGTCAGATCGAGGACCGACCACGTGAACGACGTGCACGAGGTGCTGGCACGGACCGCCAACCCGCAGGACCCGGCGAACGCCACGGTCAGCAACCCGTCGGACGCGCTGGTCGCCCGGGCCGCCGCGGAGTCGGCGCTCAACGGCCTGTTCCTCGGCCTGGGCGCGGTGGCGCTGCTGGTCGGCGGGGTGGGGGTCGCCAACACCATGGTCATCTCGGTCCTGGAACGCCGGCCGGAGATCGGACTGCGGCGCGCGCTGGGCGCGACCCGCGGGCACATCCGCACCCAGTTCTTCTCCGAGGCGGTGCTGCTCGCCGGGATCGGGGGAACGGTGGGGGTCTGCTGCGGAGTCGTGGCCACGGTCGTCTACGCCTCCGTCAAGGGCTGGACGGTCGTGGTTCCCCCCGAGGCGTGGCTGGGCGGCGTCGGATCGGCGCTGGCGATCGGCGCGGTCGCCGGACTGCTCCCGGCGATCCGCGCGGCCCGGATGCAGCCCACCGAGGCACTGCGCACGGTCTGACCCCGCGCCGCCCGGCCCGTCAGCCGATCAGCGTCAGCAGCTCCACCGCCAACGGCCCCGACGACGCCGGGTTCTGCCCGGTCACGACGTTGCGGTCGGTCACCGTGTGCGGGGCCCACGGGGTGCGCGCGTCGACGTCGAGGCCGGCCTCGGTGAGGCGGTCCTGGAGGAGCCACTTGGCCTTGTCGGCGAAGCCGCCGATGCGCTCCTCCTCGTTGGTGAAGGCGGCGACGCGGAAGCCGGCGAAGGCGTTGGTGCCGTCCTCCTTGACGGCGGCGAGGAGGGCGGCGGGGCCGTGGCAGACGACGCCGACGGGCATGCCGGACTCCACCGCGCGGGTGAGGATCGCGCCGGAGTCGGCGTCGACGGCGAGGTCCTCCATGGGGCCGTGCCCGCCGGGGACGTAGACCGCGTCGTAGTCGTCGAGGCGGACGTCGGTGAGGGCGATGGGCTCGCGCAGCTCGGTGGCCTTCTCCAGGGCCGCCTTGATCTCGTCGCCGTCGAGGCTGACCCGGTCGACGGGGGAGACGGCGCCGCCCGGGGTGGCGACGGTGATCTCGTGGCCGGCGGCCTTGAACGTCTCGTAGGGGACGACCGCTTCCTCGGCCCAGAAGCCGGTGGGGTGGGTCGTGCCGTCGGCCAGGGTCCACCGGTCGGCGGCGGTCATCAGGAACAGGATCTTCGCCATGTCGTACTCCTCGGCGTGGGGGATGTACCGACGACATTAGTTGCCATCACCATCACGTTCGAGGCGCTGGAGGCCGGCCGGCGCGGGGCCGTCGGTGTGCCCGGTGTCGAGCGGCTCGTCCAGGTCGCAGGTGAGGCGGGGGAACCCGATGGGGCCCGACCTCGGGACGAGTCGACCCCGCGTTTGCTTGACTTGGCGGTGCCGGATCCAGCTGTGTGCGTGAGGAGAACCGTGACCGTTCCCGCGGAGTCGATCGAGTCGATGGAGCAACTCGCCGTCGGATGGCGGACGTTGGTGCTCGACCGCAATCCGGACGCCGATGTCCGTGACCTGCCGGGGGTCGCCGTGCGGTGGGCCGACAGCCGGTTCCTGTTCTGGAACTGCGTGACGCTGACCGAGCCGGGGGCGGACCCGGCGCTCCTGTCCCGGCGGCTGGCCGAGGCGGCGGACGTCATGCGGTCGAAGAAGCGGCCCGGTTTCCTGTGGGTCTTCGAGGACCTCCTGGCCGGCGCCGCCCGCACCGCCCTCGCCTCGGCCGCCGCCGGGGCGGGCCTCGTCCACGCCTTCCCCGGCACCGGCATGGCCGGCGACCTGCTGCCGCTGCCCGAACCCGCCCACCCGGACCTGACGTTCGTCCGCGTCCGGGACGACGAGCAGCTCACGGCGTACGCGGACCTCAACTCCCGTGCGTACGGCTTCGATCCGGCCGACGGGCGGGAGGGGCTCGTCGGGTCCGCGCTGTGGAGGACCGGCGTGCACGCCTATCTGGGGCTGCGCGACGGCGTCCCCGTGTCGTGCGCGGCGACCGTCGAGACGGCCGGCCGCCTCTTCGTCGTCCTCGTCGCGACGGATCCCGCGTGGGAGCGGCGCGGCTACGGGGAGGCGGTGACCCGCAAGGCGCTGTACGAGGGCGGCCGGGCCACGGGGCTGACCCGGGCCACCCTGCACGCGACGGCGGCCGGGGCGCCGGTGTATCCGAGGATCGGGTTCCGGCCCAACTCACCCATGTCGTTCTGGGCGTTGGCGGGTTAGCTCAGCTCGACCTCGGGGCGGTACATCTCCAGCCAGGCGGCCAGGTCGAGGGCGCGTTCCAGGCCCTTGCGCGCGGCCTGGCCGCTGACGGGGTCGGTGCGGTGGGCGGCGTCGTGGAGGCGGGACTTGTCGACGAGGCCGAAGACGGGGTGGGCGGGGTCGGCGAGGAGGTCCTTGGCCTGGGCGCGCAGGGCCGTCGCGTACGCGGGGTCCTGCGTGGAGGGGTAGGGGCTCTTGACCCTGTCGTAGACGGACCTGGGGAGGACGTCGGCGGTCGCCTCGCGCAGCAGGCTCTTCTCCCGGCCGTCGAAGGACTTCAGGGCCCAGGGGGTGTTGTAGACGTACTCGACGAGCCGGTGGTCGCAGAAGGGCACCCGGACTTCGAGGCCGACGGCCATGCTGGCGCGGTCCTTGCGGTCGAGGAGGACGCGGACGAACCGGGTGAGGTGGAGGTGGGACATGCGGCGCATGCCGTACTCGAAGTCGCTCTCCCCGTCGAGGCGTTGGATTCCCTTGACGGCGCCCCGGTGGCCGTCGGCGATGTAGCCGCGCAGGTCGAGGGCGGTGAGGAGGCCGGGGTCCAGGACCTGGGAGTCCTCGCCGAAGTCGCGGCCCATCCTGACCAGCCAGGGGAACGTGGCGCCCGTGCGGGCCTCCTCGTCGAAGAACTGGAGGTACCCGCCGAACACTTCGTCCGCCGACTCACCGGACAGGGCGACCGTCGACTCGCCCCGGATCGCCCGGAACAACAGGTACAGCGAGGCGTCCATGTCTCCGAAGCCGGCGGGCAGGTCGCGGGCGCGGACGACTTTGCGGCGGATCTCGGGGTCGGCGAGGTCCTGCGGGTCCAGGACGATGTCCTGGTGCTCGGTGTGGGCGGTGCGGGCGACGTCGTGCACGAACGGGGTGTCGGGGGTGCCGCGCAGTTCGTCGGCGACGAAGTGGTCCGCCTGGCCGACGAAGTCGACGGCGAAGCTGCGCACCTTCTCGCCGTGCTCGCCGAGTTGGCGGGCCGCTATCGCCGTCATCGCGGAGGAGTCGAGGCCGCCGGAGAGGAGGGTGCAGCGGGGGACGTCAGCGACGAGCTGGCGGCGGACGATGTCGTCGAGGAGTTCCCTGACCGTCGTGATCGTGGTGGCGCGGTCGTCGGTGTGAGGCTTCGTCTCCAGCTCCCAGTAGACGCGCCGGCGCAGGCCCTCGCGGCCGACGGTGACGACCGTGCCGGGTTCGACCTCGGCCATGCCGTCCCAGACCGCGTGGCCCGGTGTCTTGATCATGGTGAAGAGTTCCCGCAGGCCGTCGAGGGTGACGCGGCGGCGGGCCAGGGGGTTCGCGAGGATCGCCTTCGGCTCGGAGCCGAAGAGGACGCCGTCCGGTGTGGGGTAGTGGTAGAACGGCTTGATGCCCATCCGGTCGCGGATCATCACGAGTTCGTCCCGACGGCCGTCCCACACCGCGAACGCGTACATGCCGTTGAGGCGTTCGGCGACCTCGTCGCCCCACTCCAGGTAGCCGTGCAGGACGACCTCGGTGTCCGAGTCGGTCGTGAACCGGTGTCCCCTGGCGGTGAGTTCGCGGCGGAGTTCGGTGTAGTTGTAGGCCTCGCCCGAGTACACCATGGCGACCTTGCCGTGGGGCGTCTCGAAGCTCATCGGCTGTCGGCCGCCCGGCAGGTCGATGATCGCCAGCCGGCGGTGTCCGAGCCCCACGTGCCCCTCGGTCCACACCCCCCGGTCGTCCGGTCCCCGGCACTCCATCGTCTCCGTCATCGCATCCAATACCGCACCCTCGGCCGACAGTTCACGGTCGAAGGAGACCCAACCGGCGATGCCGCACATACCCGTCCTCCACTCCGCACTCCCCCTCGGGCGCCCCGTCCTGCCTGCGCGCATCCACGCGAGATCCCACCCGAGCGAAAAGTATGTTGTAACAACCATTCACTTCCGAGCGTGCGCCGTACCGCACAGCCGGTCAACACGCCCGCAACAGCCCCGACTTCACCGACCACCGCTTTCCGGCCCGACTTTGCCGACCCCAGACCCCGAACCCCCACACCGCCGCCCCTGCCCCCACCCACAATCAGCCACAGGCAAAAACTTCCCCACACCCGGTGAACCCGAACAAGGTCGATCTGACACGGATTCAGCGATTCGGCTGCTTCGCGATCCCAGATCCAGCAGAATGCTCTTCCGCCAGGTAGATGGGGGGCATCATGGCCATGGGGAAGCCTCAACTGCTGTTCGTACACGGCATCGGCGGCCTTCGGCACACAGCCGGCGACCGCCGCAGGTGGCTCGAAGCACTCGCCACCGGAGCCCGGGACGCCGAGATGGCTGATGCGATCTCCGCGTTGACACAGGGCTGGCTGGCGGATGCCCGATTCGCCGACTACAGCGATCTCTTCAACCGCCGGGGGGCTCAAGGCGAAGCGGCCGAGGATTTCGACGAGGATGAGGTTCCCTTCCTCGCAGAGTTGCTCGACTCGATGCTGAACGAGCTTGCCGAGCAGTTCCCGCCGGAGAACGCTCCCCAGGACGCCCGGGTCATCCGTGACGCACGATTCCAACTCGATGCCGCGATCGAGGGACGGCCATCCCAAGGCGCAGGAGACCTGGGTCGTCGACTGGTCGGTGTCACGACAACCATGCTGCGCCTCCCAGGAGTGCGTCAGACTGCGCAGTGGATGAGCGGCTCGGCGATGCTGTCCCAACTCGCCCAGGTCGGCCGCTACTTGGACCGCCGGGCCGGGAAGGCACAACTAGGTGCGGCCGTCCGTGCGCGCGTGCTCGACGGCCTGGACCCGACGCGGCCTCTCGTCGTCGTCTCACACAGCCTGGGTACGGTCGTCGCTTACGAGGCGTTGCACGAGTACGAAGGAGCGGTACCACTCTGGGTGACCCTGGGGTCCCCGCTGGCTCTGGGTGCGGTGGTTCTGGATCGTCTGGTCCCCGACCCGCCGTCCTGTCCGCCGACGGTGGCCTCCTGGCTCAACTTCTGGGACCGCGACGACATCGTGGCGGGCAGGCCTCACCTGGCCAACTGGATAGGTCCGAGTCGGAGTGGCGTCAAGGCCGAGACGCGAAGGGTCGCGTCTCGCGGCCTGTGGACTCACACCGCCACGAAGTACCTGGAGCACGGAGCTGTGGCCCGCCCGGTGATCGAGGCTCTTCAGCCGTGACCACCGCTGCGAACCCGCCACGCAACGTACTCGTCGTGGGCGCCCAATGCAAAGACGGCGCACGGCTGGAAGGGTTGGAGACCGCCGCCCGTGATTTGCACGCCGTTCTGGTGAACCCGAAACTCGGCGGCTGCCGCGACCGTGGCGAGGACTCCCTGTTGATCGGCACCGCCTTGGGACGGAATCGAGTCCAGGACGCCGTGCACAAGGCCGCGCAGCTCGCGCAGCGTGACGGCGGCCCCCTCGTGCTCGCCCTGCTCGGTCACGGAGAGGGCGCTGAGGGAGCTCCCCTGCTCTACGTGACGTCCGGGACGAAGAACGACTCACCGCTCTCCAACGTGGACGTGCCCTCCCTGCTCGGCGCCACCCTCAACCACCCCGGCCTGACCGGTCTGATCGCCATTGTCGACACCTGCCTCTCCGGCGCCGCGGTCCCCGGCACCCCGGTGATCACCGCCGGACGGCAAGGGGGCAATGTACGACTCTCCCTCCTCTTCGCGGCCACCGCCCAAGAGCAGGCCTTCGACATGCGGCTCAGCACGGAACTCACTCGTCTCATCAACGAAGGCCTGCCCGGCGCCGGGAGCGTCCTCAAGGTAGACGACGATTTGATGGAACCGCTCCGTGACCGGATCCTGGGTCAACAACCAGGGCGGAACGTCTTCGACGGAGGACCGTATTTCGGTGAGGCCCTCTGGCTGGCCCGCAATCGTGCCGCATGCCTCGACCGTACTCTCGGATCGATCGCCGGCAAGGCGGTACAGGACGCCGTCCGCCGCGTCGACGTCGATCTACAGCTGTCCACAGAGACCGAGCTGAATTCATGGCTCAAGGAGAACCAGCGGTCGGCAAGCGGCTCTCATGGGACCGCCCTTCACCATCTGCGCGAAGTGCTGACCGAGTTGGAGACCGGCCGCACGACGTTGAACGTCGTCAAAAAAGTGTTCGGTCGGCACCTCACCGACGAAAGCCTGCGACTGGCCTGTATGTTGGCGGGCTTCCCTCTGCCCTTCATACAGAAAGAACCGCCTCGGACCCTGCGGGACGCCGTCGAATACGCCGCTCACCACGGACGCACCGCGGACAGAGAGCACCGCGCGCTGGCTCACCTCACTGCGGCCATAGCCCATGTGACGGGACATGGGGACCGGCTGCCGGAGGATGTCATCAGCTGGGCACAGGATCTTGAGCTCACGACCACCGTCAACAGCCGCTTGCACGAGCTCAATCACCAACCTCACGGCGAAGGAGCCCCACGGCTGGTTCTGGTACTCGCCGACGACGGGGGCGAGACGGTCGTCCGCGTGGATGCCTGGCTGCTTTTCGGCTTGGCCGTGCTCGGCAAACAGCGCTTTCCCTGTGGTCCCGGAGACGAAAGCCTCAAGGCGGCTCTGACTGAAGCCGTCGCATGGGCGGCCCCATGGGCGAACATCGTGGGCAAGCGGCTGCAGCACATCGATGTGGCGGCACCCACTTTGGTGCTGCTTGACTGTCCTCCGGAGGACCAGGTCGTCCGCAAGCAGAAGCTGGGTGTCAACTACACGGTCACCACCCGTTGGTCGGGCCTGCTCGCACCGCCTCCCGACACCACAGTCGACGACATGCTCCAAGTGGGCGAACAACTCCTGATCTCACTGGCCGACGACAACTGCTCCGGCCCCAAGTGGCTCCACATCGAACAACTGGCAACGCTGGACCACGTACAGAAGCATCTGAGCAACCACGGCTTCGGCCAGCAAGTGTGGGCGCTCGCCTCCCTTCCGGAGACGGACTGGGGTTGCGTGGCACAGGAACTCCTCGAACACACACCCGCCCTCGTCTGGCCGCGGCAAAGCGAAACAACCGACAGGCAGGTACTCGAAGCGTCTGTCGAGAAGCACTGGCCGGTGCTTCCGCAGCAGATCGCGCACGCGTATCGGCACTATCTGAGTGGTATCGGCCAGAGCCACGCGAGCGATCTCAGCCCTCTCGCGACCGTACGAGTCGCCTGGCACGACAAGGACTGGCAGGCATTCTGCCGGAGACGAGCCAGGACAGTCGTAAGAGCACCCGACGAGATCCCGTCCAAGGAGCAAGGATGAGCTGGACCCCGTACTACAAAGGAACCGGAGCACCACCGAACAACCAGACGGCGCTCCCGACGCTGCCACCCCTGCCTCCGTGGCGCGCTCCCACGCAGCGGCAGGAGACCTCCTCCCGCAAAGACCCCGCCGCCACCTACCGTCCGGTCCCCGGTCTGGTCGACGCGGTGAACGCCGCCCTGCACCTGCGCCGCCCCCTGCTTCTGACCGGCCGCGCGGGTTCCGGGAAATCCACCGTCATCCGTCAGATCTCCGCCGAGCTCTGCCTGGGCGAGGTGCTCCATTGGCACGTCACATCCCGCAGCACTCTCACCGACGCTCTCTACCGCTACGACGCTCTCGGCCGCATTCACGCACACAACCTGCGTACCCTCGGTAATCCACGACTCCCTGGCAAGGATCACGAGGACGACATCGGGGAATTCGTCCAACTCGGCCCCCTGGGCACAGCGCTCCTGCCTGGCGGCCGTCCCCGAGCACTCCTGATCGACGAGATCGACAAAAGCGATCTCGATCTGCCCAGCGATCTCCTCGACGTCCTGGAACGCGGCGGCTTCGAGATCCCCGAACTGGCCAGACACCCCAGGCGAGGCATTCAGGTCAGCACCGCCGACAAAGGCAGCCAACGCGTCATCAAAGATGGTTGGGTTCAGTGCACAGAGTTCCCTGTCATCGTCCTGACGAGTAACGGCGAACGAGAATTCCCCGCCCCTTTTCTGCGCCGCTGCATCCGTTTCGAGATGCCTGCGCTCTCTCGGGAGACGCTCACCGACATCGTCGTCGCGCATCTCGGCGACATCGAGGACAGCGCCACCGCTGCGCTTGTACAGAGTTTCTTCAAGAAACTCAACGGCGGTGAATACGTTGCGATCGACCAACTCCTGAACGCCGTCTACCTTATGCGCGGCGACCGAGTGCCGGACGCCGACCAGCGCAAGAGCCTTGAGGACATGCTGCTGCAAGGGTTGGGACGTGGCTGAGGACACAGCCGCTCTACTGTCGCGGCTCATGCCGGCAAGTGGAGACGACATCGACGTCCGAGACCTCCTCGACGCGGTCCTCCTCGCCTCGGCCTGGTCCCACCCGACATCAGGTCTTGGCAACACTTCCCTCGATCCCGCGCCCGTCAACGGACAGGACGAGGCCGAAGCCGCCACTCCCGCGGACGACGCCCAGACACCAGGCGACGAGCAGGCGACGGACGTCACCCACGAGCCTGCCGCCTCGGTCTGGCTCGCTGACGAGACCAGCACGCACCACATCCCCGGCAAGCAAGTGAGCCTGGGCCGTGCCACCGCGCTCCCCGACGTCCTCGCCATAGGCCGTGCCCTACGTCCGTTGCGCCGTCCCTGGCTCTCCGGCGTCCACCAGCGCCTCGACATCGACGCGACTGTCGAGCACTACGCACGAACTCGGATACTCGCACCCCGGTTCGCTCCCGCCCCGGAACCTTGGCTGGAGGTGATCCTCGTTCTGGACCGAGGCACAGCGATGGCTGTCTGGGACGAGACGGTCCGCGCACTCACCCGGACACTGCGAGCTCTGGCCGCCTTCCGTAACGTCCGTGTCTGGCACCTCGACCACCCTCCCGGCGGCACCCCTGTCCTGTGCGACCACCACGGCCGTGCCCTCCCTATGGATCCGGACGATGGCCACTACCGGCAGCCGGCACGCCGTCTCCTCCTCGTCATCACAGACTGCGCGGCACCGGTCTGGCGACAAGACGCCTTGTGGCAGACCCTGCACGCCTGGGGCCGTACCGCCCCGGTGGCGCTCATCAACCCGCTGCCCAAGCGGCTCTGGCAGCGCTCCGGCCTTGATTTCCCTTACACGACAGCGACAGCGACCACTCCCGCTTCTCCCGGCCGTCTCCTCTCCTACCGCCGGCCACGGCTTCTCCGGGAAACCCCGGAGACGAAACCCTGGCAGGCGCTGCCCGTCCTCCAGTTCGACCCGGCTCAGATCCACGCATGGGCCCGTACGTTGATGCGCACCGATCCATCGGGGTGCGAAGCCGTCCTCACCCCCGCCACCGGACGACCACCTCTGCGTCGCCACCGTCCCGACCCGGTACCCCCACCCGACGCGGTGCTCTCCCAGCATCAGGCGTTAGCCTTTGCCGAAGCGTTCACGGACGACCGCCAGTCCCCCGCCGTCCGTCTCGCCCTGGCGGCCACACCGCTCGATTCCTTCACGCTGCCTGTCCTCGACGTGCTCCGGGACCGTCTCGTCCCGGACGCCACGCTCGCCGACACATCCGAATTCCTCACCGCCGGCCTCCTCACCGCCACTCGCACCGAGTCGGCCGACACGATCTATCACTTCCATCCTGCCGCAGCCGCCCACCTGAACAGCCTGCTCACTCGTGACCAACTCTGGAACACCCATTTCGCACTCAGCGATCACCTCGCCACCCGCATTCAGGCCCCTCACGGAATCCGCGTAACCCTCCACTCCCCTGACGCCGCCGAAACCGTGCCGACCGGCCTGCGCCCCATCGCCCATGCGACAGCTGCCACCGCGCGGCTGCTGGGCGTACAGGCCACGGAAAAGCACGACACGGCCCGTTCCACAACAGTAGATCCGCAACCCGCCCCCGCCTCAGGAATGCCGATTCGCGGGGAAGACAAAAAGGCTCTGGTCGAAGCTCTGTTGGCGTCTCCGATGAACTACTCTCGGGGCACCTTCGACCTGTGGCTCGAATCCATACGCCTTGTTATCACACCAAACCGTCTCACCCAGATCCAAGACAGCGGAACAACTAAAGGCCGAATCATCAGCCTCATAAACTACGCGCTGTCTCAGTCGAGTCCACAAATCTTGCTGGCCTTGGCCGACGCCCTGGATGAGCTGGGCGATTCCCCTGCCAGCGCCACTGTGCGACGACTGATCGACCAAACCGTAGATGTCTGGCATATCAACCAGAGATCCGGAATCGAGTCGCCTTATCACCTGTCGAACACCGAGCATGTCACTCTGGATTCCTTCGAAGCACGCTACGCGTTGGTCATAAGCGTCGATGTCCAAAGGTTCGCCACGCACAACGACGCCGAACAACGGCGGATACGCACCCAGCTGTATCGGGTGCTGGAGACAGCTCTCGTATATGCCAACGTTCCACGAGACGCAGTCCAGATAGAGGACCGCGGTGACGGCGTGCTGATGCTGGTGGCAGTTCAGGTCCCCGCCAGCAGGCTGCTCGGTCCGTGGCTGGTCGAGGTGAACGAGAAACTGCGGGAAGAGAACCGCAGTGTGCGCACACCACTGCGGCTACGGATCGGCATGCACGTCGGAACGGTTCAGCAGGACGCCAGAGGCATCAGCGGACATGCGGTCACCCTCGCCTGTCGACTCTCGGACTCAATCGTCGTTCAGGGCTTACTCAAGACCAAAGCCGACCTAGTGGTCTTGGTTTCTCAGTCCCTGTACGAAGATGTAGTCAGCAGTGGGGGCAGGTTCATCGAAGCCGCGCAATACTTCCCGACCCGACTACAGCTCAAACAAGGCGAGGTCACCGCCTGGCTTCATCTGCCCGGGCTGCCCACTCCGAAACTCCCAAGTGATGTACCTAAATTCGAAGCCCGAAGTCCCTCTCTCAAACGCCCCCGCGAAATGCCCGACCTCGCCACCTCAAGAGCCGTATTCGTGGGGGTCGGGTCATATGAAAGTCCGCATCTTCCGCCGCTTCCAAGCGCGCCACGAGGTGCCGCCGCTGTCCGACGCATGCTCACCAGCCAGCAGCCGGATGCCTGCTTCACAGAGGAGAGCACCCGACTACTCATCGACCCTGCGGACCCACGGGACGTTCTCCGCGCCGTGCAGGATGCGGCACAGGATGCTCAGGACACCCTGCTGGTCTACTACGCAGGACACAGCCTCGTCTCCCTCAGTCGCGGAACTCTACTGCTGACGACCACGACCACCGAACAAGGCTCCGAGTTCACAGCCATCTTCTATGACAGTGTGCGTGAAATCCTTGCGACCAGCTCTGCGAAACGGTCAGTCGTCATCCTCGACTGCTGCTACTCCGGCCGCGCGATGCGCGGAGTCACGAAATTGTTCTCAGGAACGACAGGGCAGGCCAGCACGTACGTCCTTGCCGCGACCTCAGCAGATATGCAGGCACTGGCCCCCCCAGATGAACAGTACCCCCGGTTCACCACTGCGTTTCTCGACTTGCTGACGGCAGGAGAGCCAGAAGGACCCGCACTCTGGACGATGGAGGAAATTCACCAATCACTGACAAAAAGATCCCTACCGTCTCTTTTCCCGCAGCCTATCCTCCACTCTTCAAACACAGAGACTTCCGTCGCTCTTGCGAGAAACCCAGCCGGGAGAGAGTCCACCAGGCCGCCAACCCAACAGGCCGGACCCGGCTGACAATCGACTGACTCCGTTCAGAGTGTCGGGGTAGCCGCCGACGAGGATCGTGCCGAGGTCCGGCGGACAGGTGCCGCCGGACCTCAACCTGGCTAGCCGGTCCGCGAGTTCGCCTCGCCGTCGAGCAGCCGCACCCTCACCCCGCCCCCTCGATCACCCGCGCAGGCGGGACATGGCCGGGTCGAACAGGGGCTCCTCGGCGACGACGGCCTCGACGCGGCGGTCGAAGTAGCCGATGTGCAACGTCCGCCCCGGGACGGCGAGTTCGGCGGGGAGCCAGGCGTAGGCGATGCCCTTGCCGATGGTGTGGCCGTAGGCGGCGCTGGTGACGTACCCGACGGCGCGGTCGCCGTCGTACACGGGCTCCTTGCCGAGGACGACGTCGTACGGGTCGTCGATCGTGAGGCAGGTCAGCTTGCGGCGGACTCGCGAACTGCGGCGCTCCAGCGCCTCCTTGCCGATGAAGTCGCCCTTGTCGGGCTTCACGGCGAAGGCGACGCCGGTCTCGTAGGGGTCGTGCTCGTAGGTCATGTCGGTGCCGAAGGAGCGGTAACCCTTTTCCAGGCGGAGGCTGTTGAAGGCGCCGCGGCCGGCGATGACGCCGCCGAGGGGCTGGGCGGCGTGCCAGAGGGTGTCCCAGAGTTTGAGGCCGAGGTCGGCGGTGGTGTAGATCTCCCAGCCGAGTTCGCCGACGTAGGACAGGCGCATGGCCGTCACCGGGACGCTGCCGATGTGGGCCTGTTTGGCGCGGAAGTACTTGAGGCCGTCGTTGCTGAAGTCGTCGTCGGTGAGGGGCTGGAGGACCTTGCGGGCGAGGGGTCCCCACAGGCCGATGCAGCAGGTGCCGGCGGTGATGTCGCGGACCTGGACGGTGCCGTCGGCGGGGAGGTGCCGGGTGAACCAGTCGAGGTCGAGGTTGCCGTTGGCGCCGACCTGGAACCGGTCACGGGCGAGGCGGGCCACCGTCACGTCGCTGCGGATGCCGCCGTCGCGGTCGAGGAGCAGCGTGTAGGTCACCGAGCCGACGGACTTGGCGACCTTGCTCGTCGTCAGCCCCTCCAGGAACTCCCCCGCGCCGGGCCCGGTGACCTCCAGGCGCTTCAACGCCGTCATGTCGTACATCGCGACCGTCTCGCGGGTGGCCTGGGCCTCGGCGCCGACGATCGGGGACCAGTACTTCGCCGCCCAGTCGTTCGGGGTCGGGATCGAACGGCCGTCCAGCAGCGCCGAGTTGGCCTCGTACCAGTGCGGGCGTTCCCAGCCGTTCGCCTCCAGGAAGAACGCGCCGTGCCCGACCTGCCTCGCGTGGAACGGGCTTGTCCGGATAGGGCGGGGGTCGCCGGACGGCTGGAGGGGGTGGAGGATGTCGTACACCTCGACGAAGTTCCGGCAGTCGCGGGCGAGGACGTACTCCGGGGTGAGCTGGTGCGGCTCGAAGCGGTTGACGTCGCATTCGTGGAGGTCGAAGGACGAGCAGTGACCGTCGACGAGCCACTCGGCCATCGCGCGACCGACCCCCGCCGAGTGCGTCACCCAGACGGCCTCCGCGACCCAGAAGCCCCGCACGTCCGGTGATTCGCCGAGCAGGGGGAAGTTGTCGGTGGTGAAGGAGAAGAGGCCGTTGATGCCCTCGTCGACCTTGGCGTCCTTCGTCGCGGGCAGCAGCGACCGCGTCTCGGTCCAGGCGCCCTCGAAGTCGTCCTCGGTGAACTCCAGGACGGACGGCATGGGTCGGTCCTCGGCGAAGGTGAGGATGTCGTCCGCGTCGACCGGCATGGGGCGGTGGCCGTAGGAGCCGATGCCGAGTCCGTCGTAGCGGTCGCGGTAGTAGAGGTCGGCGTCCTGGTGGCGCAGGATCGGGCGGACGGCTTCCTCGGTCTGGCCGGCGAGCGCGGGGATCGGGCCGGTCCAGGCGAGCTGGTGGGCGAGCGGGGTGAGGGGGAGGTTCATCCCGGCCATGCGGGCGATCTTCGGACCCCAGATGCCGGCGCAGCAGACGACGATGTCGGCGTCGAGGTCGCCGTGGTCGGTGCGGACGCCTGTGACGCGGCCGTCGGCCCGCAGGACGTCGAGGACTTCGTGCCGGGCCAGGAAGCGGACGCCGTTCTCGGTGGCCCGGCGGATCTGGGCCTCGACGGCGAGGACGGCCTTGGCGAGGCCGTCGGTGGGGACGAAGAGGCCGCCGAGGACCTTGGCGCGGTCCAGGAGGGGGTGCTTGGCGACGCAGGCGTCCGCGTCGATCAGCTCGGCCTCGACGCCCCAGGCGGTGATCCAGCCGTGCCGGCGCTTCAGTTCGGTGAGGCGCTCGGGGGTCGTCGCGACTTCGAGGCCGCCGACCTGGAGGAAGCAGGGCTTGCCGTCGACCTCCAGGGAGCAGAACTTCTCCACGGTGTAGCGCGCCAACTCGGTCATCGTCTTGGAGGAGTTGGTCTGGAAGACCAGCCCCGGCGCGTGCGAGCTGGAGCCTCCGGTCGCCGGGAGCGGCCCCTGGTCGACCACCGTCACCTCGGTCCAGCCCCGCTGCGCGATCTCGTCCGCGAGCGCCGCGCCGACGACACCTGCTCCGATGATGACCACCCGGGGTCCCGTCATCGCCGCACCTCCGATTGAGTTGCTTCGTACGCAACGTGCTTCAGGTTGCGCAACTCAATGTGCCCGGCGTGCGGAAAGGTGTCAAGAGGCCCGGGAACGCCACGAAGAGCCACCGGAAAACGGCAATGCCCGGTGGGCGGCGCGCACTTGAGCGCACCGCCCACCGGGCATTGCCAGCAGCGTCTACTTCAGCCAGGCGGCCACCTTCTCCCGGTTCGCCTTCACCCACTTCTCCGCCGCCGCCTCCGGTGTCATCCGGTCGACGGCGATGTACTTGGCGACGAGGTTCTGGTCCTCGTTGGTCCAGCGGAAGTTCTTGACGAGGTCGTAGGCGGGGGAACCGGATTTCGCGAAGCGCGTGCTGACGATCTTGTCGAGGTCGTAGAGGGGATAGTCGCAGGCGATCCTCTCGGCGTTCGCGTCGCAACCGGCCTTGTAGGCGGGGAGGTTGACCTTCACCAGCGGGATCTCCGTCAGGAACCACTGCGGCTCGTAGAAGTAGCCGATCACCCATTCCTTGTTCTTCTCGGCCTTGCGGTACGCCTGGATGAGCGCGGTCTCGCTGCCCGCGTACACCACTTTGAAGTTCAGCTTGAGGTTCTTGACGAGCGCCTCGTCGTTGGTGACGTACGAGGGGTCGCCGTCGAGGAGTTGACCCTTGCCGCCGGACTCGGACGTCTTGAAGTTCGCGGCGTACTTGTTGAGGTTCTCCCAGTCGGTGATGTCGGGGTGGGCCTTGGCGAGCCACGGGGGCACGTACCAGCCGATGACGCCCTTGTTGCCGGTGGAGCCCGCGCGGACGGCGGTCTTCTGGTCGGTGATGAACTTCTTCTTCAGGTCGTCATGCGCCCAGTTCTCCAGGACCGCGTCCACCTCGCCGGTGCCGAAGCCCTGCCAGGCGATCTCCTCCTTGAGGTCCTTCTGGACGACCTTGCAGCCCAAGTCCTCGCGCGCCACGTGCGCGACGACCGCTGCGTCCGCCTGGTAGCCCACCCAGGGGTTGACCGCGAGGTTGAAGGTCCCGCACGTTCCGTGGGCACCCGCGGCGGGCGCCATGTCGCCGACCTTCGCCCACCCGCACCCGGTGAGGGTCAACGACAGCACGACGCCCCCCAGTACAGCTCGCCTCTGTCGTGTCATCGAGTGGTCCTCCGCGCGGCGGCCTGGGTGATCCGGTCGAACATGATGCCGAGCAGCACGATCGCGAGCCCGGCGGCGAGCCCCTTCCCGTACAACTGCCCCTGCGAGAACCCGGCGACGACGTCGTAGCCGAGGGCGCCCGCGCCGACGAGTCCGCCGATGACGACCATGCACAGGACGTAGATCAGTCCCTGGTTGGTGGCGAGGGTCAACGCACCGCGTGCCATGGGGAGTTGGACCTTGGTGACGAGCTGCCAGGTCCCGGCGCCGGCCGAGGTGGCCGCCTCCACCGTCGCCGGCGGGACGTTCCTGACCCCGTCCGCGATGATCTTGATGGCGACGGGGGCGGCGTACACCACGGCGGCGACGATCGCGGTGAACCGGGTCGCGCCGAACAGCGCGAGGAACGGCACCAGGTACACGAACGCCGGCATGACCTGCGCCGCGTCGAGAGAGGGGCGCAACACGCGGTCGACGGTGCGGCTGCGGCCCATCCAGACGCCGAGGACGACACCGAGGAGCATCACCATGACGGTCGCGACGGCCGTCGACGCCAGCGTCGTCATCGTGTCGGACCACAGGCCCGTGCCGACCAGCAGCCCCGCGCACACCGCCGTCGTGATCCCGGCCCGCAGCCCGCCGAGGACCGCGCCGACGGCGACGAGGGCCGCGCCGACGAGCCACCACGGGGAGTCGGTGAGGAGCGACTGGAAGGGGTTGAGGAGGCCGGTGGTGACGGCGTCCCGGAAGCCGTTGGTCAGGCCGGAGAGGTTGTCCTGCGCCCAACTCGTCGCGGAGTCGGCGGCGTTCGCGATCTTCTCCCCGGTCTGCCCGCTGCCGGGGAACCGCGCGGCCCACACGTAGGTGTGGGACACGTAGACCATCCACGCGACGCCCACCGCACCCGCCGCGATGAGCTGGCCGCGCCACCGGAAGTCGCTCCGCTTGCGTTCGGCGGCAGCCGTGGTGACCCGGTCCAGGACGATCGCGAGGACGACGATGGCGAGCCCGGCGTTGAACGCCGTGCCCACGTCGAGGGACTGGAGCGCCTTGACGACGGTCTTGCCGAGGCCGGGCGCGTCGATGAAGGCGGCGATGGTGACCATGGCGAGCGCGGCCATGATGGTCTGGTTGACGCCCACGACGACGGTCCGGCGCGACATCGGCAGCAGCACCTTGCGCAGCGCCTGGCCCCGGGTCGCGCCCAGGGACTCGGCGGCCTCGACGGTCGTCGGCGGAACTCCGCGGATGGCGTGCGAGGTGAGGCGGATCGCGGGCGGGGCGGCGTAGATGACGGTGGCGATGGTCGCGGAGGCGGGGCCGATCAGGAAGAACAGGGTCAGCGGGGCGAGGTAGACGAACGTCGGCATCGTCTGCATGAAGTCGAGGAACGGCGTCATGATCCGGTCGACGCGGTCGGACAGTCCGGCCCACACGCCGAGCGGGATCCCGATCAGCAGGGCGAGGAGCACCGCGGAGAGGGTGAGGGCGAAGGTGTCCATGCTCTCCTCCCACAGGCCCTGGAGCCCGAGGAAGGTGAAGCCGGCCGCCGCGAGCAGCGCGACCCGCCAGTTGCCGACGGCCCAGGAGACGAGGGTGACGATCCCGACGACCCCGAACCAGCCGACCTGCGGGACGGGACGGCCGTCCGGCGGCTGGGAGATCAACTCCTGGACGAAGACCACGAGATGGTCGATCGCCGAGCGGATGTCGTTGAAGAAGTACAGGAACAGCGGGTTGGAGTCGCGGTTCGCGCCGATGGAGTCGTTGACGTCGTTGAACCAGCGGTGCAGGTCGGTGAGGTCGGCCGCGGCGAGGGACAGTGTCTGCTTCCCCTTGAACACGGCGAACAGCAGCAGCCACCCCACGAGGACGGCCGCGATCGCCCGGGGCCGGGTGATCTTCCAGGGTGACGGAGTGTCAACTGTGGGGGCCTGCGGTGGTGTTGCCGGTTTCTCCAGAGTCGTCGTCATCGCCCGGCCACCACCGCGAGGATCTCGTCGTCCCCGACGATCCCGAGCAGCTTCCCGCCCTCGACGACCTTCACCGGCTTCTCGGCGGCAAGCACTGCCCGAGTGGCCTCGCGGACGACGACGTCGGGCCCGAGTTCGGGGCCGTCGAGGGCGTCGCCGTCCTGCGCGGGGCGCATGATCCAGCGCAGGGTGAGGACGTCACCGCGCGGCACGTCCCGTACGAACTCGCGGACGTAGTCGTCCGCCGGGGCGCCGACGAGTTCGTCGCCGGTGCCGCACTGGACCATCTTGCCGTCGCGCATGATGAGGATGCGGTCGCCGAGTTTGAGGGCCTCGGAGAGGTCGTGGGTGATGAACACCATGGTCTTGCCGACCTCGTGGTGCAGACGGATCACCTCGCTCTGCATGTCGCGGCGGATCAGCGGGTCGAGCGCGGAGAACGGTTCGTCGAAGAACAGCACCTCGGGGTCGCCCGCCAACGCCCGTGCGAGGCCCACGCGTTGCTGCATGCCGCCGGACAACTGGTCCGGATAAGAGTTCTCGTACCCGGCGAGGCCGACCAACTCGACGACTTCCAGGGCCCTTCTGGCGCGCTCGGCGCGGCTCATGCCGCGTATCTCCAGGCCGAAGGCGACGTTGTCGACGACCCTGCGGTGGGGCAGCAGTCCGAAGTGCTGGAAGACCATGGAGAACTTGCGGCGGCGCAGCTCGCGCAGCCGGGCGGGGTCGGCGTCGCGGATGTTCTCGCCCTCGAAGACGACCTCGCCTGAGGTGGGTTCGATCAGCCGGGTGAGACATCGCACCAGGGTGGACTTGCCGGAGCCGGACAGGCCCATGACGACGAAGACCTCGCCGGGGGCGACGTCGAAGCCGATGTCCCGGACGGCGGCGGTGCAGCCGGTGCGGTCCATGAGTTCACGGCGGCCGAGGCCGCGCAGTTCCTCGGAGCCGGGGACCTGGTCGGCCTTCGGTCCGAACACCTTCCACAGGTCACGTACGGAGATCACCGGGGTCGAGTCCTCGGGTGTGCCGCGCCGCTGCGGCACCTCAGTCTGTGTGGGGAGCACAGTCGGACCTCTTTTCAGGTGTCCCGGCCGGTCAGCCGCTGAACCAGCGCTGGGGCCGGGGTCGGATGTTCTGCCAGATGTGTTTGGGCTCCCGGTATTCGTCGAGGCCGGTCGGTCCCAACTCCCGGCCCACTCCCGAGCGCCCGAAGCCACCCCATTCCGCTTGCGGCACATAGGGGTGGTAGTCGTTGATCCACACGGTGCCGTGGCGCAGCCGCCGGGCGACCCGCTGGGCCTTCCCCGCGTCCTCGGTCCACACGGCTCCCGCGAGCCCGAACTCCGTGTCGTTCGCGATGCGTACGGCGTCGTCCTCGCCGGTGAAGCGCTCGACGGTCAGGACGGGTCCGAAGGACTCCTCGTGCACGACGCGCATGTCCTGCGTGCAGGCGTCCAGGACGGTCGGCGGATAGTAGAAGCCACCCAACAGGGCGGGGTCCGTGGGGCGTTCGCCCCCGCAGCGCAGGACGGCGCCCTCGGCGATCCCCGCCGCGACGTACGCCTCAACCTTCGCGAGGTGCTGAGCGGAGATCAGCGCGCCGGTCTCGGCCTCGACGTCGAACGGGCCGCCCAGCCTGATGAGTTGAGCCCTGCGGACGACCTCGTCGACGAACCGGTCGTGCAGGGAGTCCTCGACGATCAGGCGGGCGCCGGCCGAGCAGACCTGGCCGGAGTGGAGGAAGACGGCGGTGAGCGCGAAGTCGACGGCCGTCTCGAAGTCGGCGTCGGCGAACACCACGTTGGGGTTCTTGCCGCCGAGTTCGAGGGCCGTCTTCTTGACGGTCGCGGCGGCGCTCGCCATCACGCGCTTGCCGGTCTCCAGGCCGCCGGTGAAGGAGACGAGGTCGACGTCGGGGTGGTCGGCGAGGGGGGCGCCCGCCTCGGCTCCGGCGCCGAGGACGAGGTTGGCGACGCCCGCCGGGAGGCCGGCCTCTTCGAGGGCGCGCATGAGGAGGATCGCGGTGGAGGGGGTGAGTTCGCTGGGCTTCAGGACGAACGTGTTGCCCGCGACGAGCGCCGGGGCGACCTTCCAACTCGCTTGGAGCAGCGGGTAGTTCCACGGGGTGATCAGTCCGCAGACGCCGACGGGGGCGTACTCGACGCGGCTGATCGCGTCGTCGCGTCCGGTGTCGATGACGCGGCCCGCGCTCGTGCCGGCCAGGCCGGCGTAGTAGCGCAGGCAGGAGACGACGTCGGCGATGTCGTACTCGCTCTCGACGAGCCGCTTGCCGGTGTCGAGGGACTCGGCGCGGGCGAATTCCTTGGCGTCCCGCTCGATCAGGTCGGCGGTGCGCGACAGGAAGGCGCCTCGGTCGCGTTCGGGGGTGCGGGGCCAGGGGCCGGTGTCGAAGGCGCGGCGGGCGGCGGCGATCGCGGCTTCCGTGTCGGCGCGGGTCGCCTCCGCGACGGTCGCCACAAGCTCGCCGTCGGCGGGACATCGGATCTCACGGCGGCCTCCGGCGGCCGAATCCCGCCACTCACCGTCCACGTACAGGTCTGCCACGCGCCGTGCCCTTCCGGAAGGAAATGCCCCGTATCGAGATTCGTTGCGCATAGTGCATCTGATTGCTTGTGGTGGAACACAGTGACGAACTGCCGGGGTGTCGTCAAGGGGTTCGCCGGTGACGATTTCGCCAACGGGGCAGTTGGACCAGCGCACTTGACCTCCTCCGACCCCGCGCCGACCATGTTGCGTATCGCTCACCGCGTTGTGTGATACGCATCAACGGAGGCCGCTGTATGTCACCTCGTCCGCAATCCGGCCGTGAGTTCGTCCTCACCCTCTCGTGCCCCGACAGCGCCGGACTGGTCCACGCCGTGAGCGGGTTCCTCGTCCGCAACTCCGGGAACATCCTGGAGAGTCAGCAGTTCGACGACCGGCTCAAGGGCCGGTTCTTCATGCGTGTCCACTTCGACGTCTCGGATCCCACGAGCGACCCCGAGCAACTGCGGCTGCGGTTCGGGCCCGTCGCGCAGGCGTACGACATCACCTGGACGCTGCGGGACGCCTCGACGCCGACCCGCACCCTGATCATGGTCTCCAAGTTCGGGCACTGCCTCAACGACCTTCTCTTCCGGGGGCGTTCGGGGGCGCTGAACATCGACGTCCCCGCGATCGTCTCCAACCACCGCGACTTCGAGGGGCTCGCCGAGAGTTACGGCATCCCCTTCCACCACATCCCGGTCACGAAGGACACGAAGCCCGACGCGGAGGCGCGGCTCCTGGAGCTGATCCGTGATCTCGACGTCGATCTCGTGGTACTCGCCCGTTACATGCAGGTCCTCTCCGACGATCTCTGCAAACAGCTGGAAGGCCGCGCGATCAACATCCATCACTCCTTCCTCCCCAGCTTCAAGGGGGCTCGACCCTATGACCAAGCGCATACCCGGGGGGTCAAGCTGGTGGGGGCGACCGCGCATTACGTCACCTCCGATCTGGACGAGGGGCAGATCATCGAGCAGGACGTGATCCGGGTGGACCATTCGCTGGCGCCGGGGGATCTGGTGACGGTGGGGCGGGATGTGGAGGCGCAGGTGCTGGCGCATGCGGTGAAGTGGCACAGCGAGAGCCGGGTGATGGTGGATGGGAACCGTACGGTGGTGTTTCGGTGAGGTGCCGGGTGCGGCACATCAAATACAGCCCCGCGCCCCTGAGGGGCGCGTATCGTTGAGGTAGATGCATCAGCGCCCGCGTGATCTGACAACCGGGCCGGACGGGGGAAGAAAGGTGCGTGCCCGGTGTTGGTCGGGCTGCTCTCCAGCGTCGCTGCCGTGTTCTACGGATGCACGGTCTCCCTGCTCGCACTCACCGCGACGTTCTCCCGCAGCCACGCGCTGCGGCGCGAAGCGCGCAGCACACTGGCCGCGATGACGCCAGGTCGACGGGACGGCAGCTGAACAAGTGGGCGGAGCCGGGGAAACGGCTCCGCCCACTGTCGTCGTATACAGATCAGCCCGTCTGCTTCTGGGCATCCCGGTGCCGGTAGTACGCCGCCTCCGAGGGCGGCAGCGGGGTCTTGCCCAGGATCAAATCCGCCGCCTTCTCCGCGATCATCATCACCGGCGCGTAGATGTTGCCGTTGGTGACGTACGGCATCACCGAGGCGTCCACCACCCTCAGCCCCTCAACTCCGTGCACCCGCATCGTCGTTGGATCGACCACCGACATCTCGTCCGTGCCCATCTTGCAGGTACAGGAGGGATGGAGGGCCGTCTCGCCCTCCTTGGCGACCCACGCGAGGATCTCCTCGTCGGAGGCGACGGTGGGGCCCGGGGATATCTCGCCGTCGTTGTAGGGGGCCAGTGCGGGCTGGCTCAGGAGGTTGCGGGCCACGCGGATCGCCTCGACCCATTCGCGGCGGTCCTGCTCCGTGGAGAGGTAGTTGAAGCGGAGGGCGGGGTGTTCGCGGGGGTCCCGGCTTTTGAGTTTCACCGAGCCGATCGCGTCGGAGTACATGGGGCCGACGTGGACCTGGTAGCCGTGGCCGCCGGCCGGGGAGGAGCCGTCGTAGCGGACGGCGATGGGGAGGAAGTGGAACATCAGGTTGGGGTAGTCGACGTCGTCGTTGCTGCGGGCGAACCCGCCGGCCTCGAAGTGGTTGGTGGCGGCGGGCCCCTTGCGGAAGAGCCACTGGAGGCCGATGAAGGGGGCACGCCACTTCGCCATGTACGGCTGCATGGAGACGGGTTGCTTGCAGGCGTACTGGACATACACCTCAAGGTGGTCCTGGAGGTTCTCGCCGACGCCGGGCAGATCGTGTACGACGTCGATGCCGAGGGCCCGCAGTTCCTCCGCGTTCCCGACACCCGAGAGCTGGAGGAGCTGGGGGGAGTTGATGGCGCCGCCGCACAGGACGACCTCGGTGGCGCGGACGCTCCGCAGGGCGCCGCCTCCGTGCTGGTACTGGACGCCGACGGCGCGTTTGCCCTCGAAGAGGACCCGGGTGACGAACGCCCGTGTCTTCACGGTGAGGTTGGGGCGTTTACGGACAGGCTTGAGGTACGCCTTGGAGGCAGAGAGGCGCCGTCCGCGGTGGACGTTGCGGTCGAACTTGGCGAACCCTTCCTGCCGGTAGCCGTTGACGTCGTCGGTGGGCGCGTACCCGGCTTCCTCGGTGGCCTTCTGGAACGCGGTGAACAACGGGTTGTCCGCCGGGCCGCGTTCGAGGACGAGGGGGCCGTCGTGGCCCCGGAAGGGGTCGTCGGGGTCGGCGGCGAGGCAGTTCTCCATACGCCGGAAGTAGGGCAGGCAGTGCGCGTAGTCCCAGGTCTCCATGCCGGGGTCGGCGGCCCAGCGCTCGTAGTCGAGGGGGTTGCCGCGCTGGAAGATCATGCCGTTGATGCTGGAGGAGCCGCCGAGGACCTTGCCGCGCGCGTGGTAGACGCGCCGCCCGCCCATGTGGGGCTCGGGCTCGGACTCGTACTTCCAGTCGTAGAACCGGCTGCCGATCGGGTAGGTCAGCGCGGCGGGCATGTGGATGAAGACGTCCCAGGGGTGGTCGCGGCGCCCCGCCTCCAGGACCAGGACCCGGTTCGCCGGGTTCGCGGAGAGGCGGTTCGCCAGTGCGCTGCCTGCCGAGCCGCCGCCGACGATGACGAAGTCGTAGTGGGGTGTTGCCATGGTGCCTCGTCTCCCTCGCGCCATTGGTACGCCGGGAATGCTAGTGCTGGGCGCGCTATACGCACCAGGTTGCGGTAAGCGCAACTTGGAACGACTTTGCTACGGCCGTGTTGCGGGCGGATGCCGCAATCGCGTGGCCGAAAGTGTGGTGATTCGGCGGGCGTTGGCCCTAGCGTGACGTGCATGAGCTTAAGCAGCGGGGACACCCCCGAGGACGACGACAAAATCACCGGGGACATCCTCAAGGTGGCCGGGGCCGTCGTACTCGCCATGATCATGGCCATCCTGGACACGACGGTCGTGAACGTCGCCCTCCCGACGTTCCTCACCGCGTTCGACGTCGACGCGTATTCGACGGTCGCCTGGACCATCACCGCGTACACGCTGGCGCTGGCCGCCGTCATCCCCGTCACGGGCTGGGCGGCGGACCGGTTCGGCACGAAGCGCCTCTACCTCACCGCGCTGGTGCTGTTCACCCTGGGCTCGGTGCTGTGCGCGTTCGCCTGGAACATCGAGGCGCTGATCGGTTTCCGGGTCCTGCAAGGGCTGGGCGGCGGCATGCTCGTCCCGCTCGGCATGACCATCATGACGAAGACGGCCGGGCCCAAGCGGATGGGCCGGCTGATGGCGATCCTGGGCGTGCCGATGCTGCTGGGCCCGATCTGCGGGCCCATCCTCGGCGGCTGGCTCATCGACGCCGTCTCCTGGCACTGGATCTTCCTGATCAACCTGCCCCTCGGAGTCGTCGCGCTCGTCTACGCCGTGCTCGTGCTCCCGAAGGACGCGCCCGAGCCCAGCGAGACGTTCGATGTCGTCGGCATGCTCCTCATGTCACCGGGGCTCGCGCTGTTCCTGTACGGCGTCTCGTCCATCCCGGGCGAGGGCACCGCCGCCGCCACGAAGGTGCTGGTGCCCGGCCTGCTGGGCCTGGCCCTGATCGCGGGGTTCGTGGGGTGGGCGTTCCGGCCCGAACACCCGCTGCTGGACCTGCGGTTGTTCCAGGACCGCAACCTGACCGTGTCGACGATCGTCATGTTCCTGTTCGCCGGGTCGTTCTTCGGCGCGATGCTGCTCGTGCCGACCTACTTCCAGCAGGTGCGCGGCGAGGACGTCCTGCACGCCGGGTTGCTGGTGGCTCCGCAGGGGGTCGGCGCGATGCTGACGATGCCGATCGCCGGGACGCTCGCCGACAAGATTCCCGTCGGGCGGATCGTGCCCGTCGGCATGGTCGCGATCCTCGTCGGCATCGGGGGGCTCTCGCTGAGCACCGACCCGGACACGCCGTACTGGCGGATCATCCTGTTCCTGTTCATCATGGGGCTCGGCATGGGCGGCTCGATGATGCCGACGTTCACGTCCGCGCTGAAGACGCTCCAGGTGCACCAGGTCGCGCGGGGGTCGACCCTCTTCAACGTCGTCCAGCAGGTGGCCGGTTCGGTCGGCGTGGCCGTCATGTCGGTCGTCCTGACAGACCGTCAGAACGCCTCGGAGGCGCTCAAGGCCGTGCGGGCCGTGGGCGAGGCGAAGAGCGCGGGGACCACTCCCCCGGACTGGGCGGCCCGGGTCGCGCAGCGCCTCGGCGACACGCTCCAGTCCACCGCGACCTCCGATCTGGCGCACGCCTTCCGGTCCACGTACTGGGTGGCCACCGGCGCCCTGGTGATCACCCTCGTCGCCTCCCTGTTCCTCCCCTTCCGCCGCGAGGAGCCGACCCCGTCCGACGACGGCACTCCGACCCCCCGCACGGCACCGCCGGCGGCGCTGCACTGACCGTGGGCCTGCCCGCGGTCACTTCGCGGGCAGGCTCAGCACGGCGTCGGCGAAGGCGGCCGGCGCCTCCTGCGGCACGTTGTGGCCGATGCCCGGCAGCGAGCGGATCTCGCAGGGGCCGGTGAAGTGCGGGCCGTGGTCGAGGCCGGCCGGGCCGGTCACGCCGTCGGCCTCGCTGACGAGCACGACCGTGGGGACGGAGATCGCCGGCAGCCCGGCGAGAGCGGTCTCCAGCTCCTGGTGGCGCGGGTCGCCCTCGGCCAGGCCGTGACGGTGGCGGTAGGAGTGGATCACCACGTCGACGAAGTCCGGGTTGTGCAGGCTGGGGGCGGTGGCGGGGTAGGCGGTGGCGGCTGCGGTCCAGGCGGGCGACCAGTCGCGCCAGAGCCGGGCGCACAGGTCGTCGCGGTTGCGGGTCAGGCCGCGCCGGCCGCGTTCGGAGTGGAAGTAGTACTGGTACCAGTACTTCACTTCGGTATCGACGGGCGCGGGTTCGGCGGACCCCGCGATGTCCTGGATCGCGTAACCGCCGCAGGTGACCAGGCCCGTGACGCGTTCCGGCCACCGGGCCGCGGCGACGCACGCGGCCCGGCCGCCCCAGTCGTAGCCGGCAACGACGGCCCGGTGGATGCCCATCGCGTCCATGAAGTCCAGCAGGTCCTGGCCGAGCGCCGCCTGCTGCCCGGAGCGCGGGGTCCCGGCGTCGCGGAACCTCGTCGGGCCGTAGCCGCGCAGGTAGGGGGCGAGGACGTACCGGCCGCTCGCCGCGAGCTCGTCCGCCACCTCGTCGTAGGCGCGCACGTCGTAGGGGAAGCCGTGCAGGAGGATCACCGGGACGCCGTCCGCGTCCGGTTCGCCGGCCGTCTCGTAGCCGATCTCCAGCACGGGCGTGGTCACACTGGCCTGGGTGGGGAAGCTCATGGCCGCATCATCGCAAAGAACCTGGTCACGTTACCGGGGGTAAAAAGTCTGTACCGTACCACGCGTATAGTTTCACTGTGAGCAACTACACCCCTGATACCGAGACGTCCACTTCCCAGGCCGGCGGGGTCCAGTCGGTCGATCGTGCGATCAGCGTCATGGAGATCCTCGCCCAGCGCGGCGAAGCGGGGGTCAGCGAGGTGGCGGCGGAGATCGAGGTTCACAAGTCGACCGCGTTCCGGCTGCTCGGCGCGCTGGAGGCGCGTGGGCTCGTCGAGCAGGCCGGGGAGCGGGGGAAGTACCGGCTGGGGTTCGGGATCGTACGGCTCGCGGGCGCGGTCACCGGCCGGATCGACATCACGCAGCAGGCCCGGCCGATCTGCGAGCGGCTCGCGGAGGAGATCGGCGAGACCGTCAACATCGCGGTGCTCCAGGAGCATTACGCGATCAACCTGTACCAGGTGCGCGGCCCCGGCACCGTCGCCGTGCACAACTGGGTCGGCCAGCTCACGCCGTTGCACGCGACGTCCAGCGGCAAGGTCCTCCTCGCGCACCTCCCGGCGACGGAGCGCGCGGCCCTGCTCGCCGAGGCCGGGCTGCGCAAGCTCACCCCGCGCACGATCACGGCGAAGACGAAGCTGGAGAAAAACCTCGCCGAGTCCCTGGAGCGCGGATACGCCTACACCCTGGAGGAGTTGGAGCTGGGCCTGCACGCGGTGGCCGCCCCGATCCGCGGCCGGGACGGCGACGTCATCGCCGCGATCAGCGCCTCAGGACCCGCCTACCGCTTCACCGAGGACCGCCTGCACGGCCTCGCTCCGGTGCTGCTGAAGGGCGCGGAGAAGATCAGCCACCGCATGGGGCACCTGGGCTGAGCCTGGTTCACCTCGCTCCCAGCCGCTCCAGCACCCACGCGTGGAAGGCCCCGATGTGGTGCTCGCTCGGCACCAGTACACCCCCCTTGGCGTACATCCGGGAGTGCATGCCGGGCTGGGTGCGCTCACACGCGTCGAAGTCCTGCTGGTTGACGCGGTGGAAGAGCTCCACGGACCGGCTGACGTCCTTGCCGGACTCGACGACGTGCGGCAGATACAGCCAGTCGCACTCGACGATCGTGCGGTCGGCGGCGACCGGGTACATCCGGTGGAAGATCACGTGGTCGGGGACCAGGTTGACGAACACCTGGGGTTTGACGGTGATCGCGTAGTAGCGCCGGTCCTGCGCCTCGGCGACGCCCGGTATCCGGTCGAGCCCCTCGGAGCCGTCCACGGTGAACCCCTGGACGTCGTCGCCGAACTCGGCGCCGTGGCCGACGTAGTACTGGGCGGCGTAGCCGTCGGCGAACTCGGGGAGGACTTCCGTGAGTTCGGGGTGGATCGTCGCGCAGTGGTAGCACTCCATGAAGTTCTCGACGATGAGCTTCCAGTTCGCCTTCACGTCGTACACGATCCGTCTGCCGAGCGAGAGGTTCGGCATGTCGTAGTGCTCGATGGACTCGACGTCCCCGAGGCGTTCGACGACGGCGCCCATCACGTCGTCCTCGAAGGAGGGCGGGTTCTCGGCGAGGCAGACCCAGACGTAGCCGAGCCACTCGCGCACGTGCACGCCCACCAGGCCGTACTCGGTGCGGCCGACGTCGGGCATCTTGGTGAGGTTGGGGGCGGCGACGAGCTTGCCGTCGAGGCCGTACGTCCAGGCGTGGTACGGGCATTGGAAGGCGCGCTTGACCTCGCCGCTCTCCTCGGTGCACAGCTTGGCGCCCCGGTGCCGGCAGACGTTGAAGTACGCGCGGATCGAGCTGTCGCGGGCGCGGGTGACGAGGATCGACTCGCGGCCCACGTCGACCGTGCGGAACGCACCCGGTTTCGGCAGGTCGGCGGCGCGCGCGACGCAGAACCACATGGTCTCGAAAATGCGCTCCTGCTCCTGGGCGAAGATCCCGGGATCGGTGTAGGAGGAGCCGGGGAGGGTGGCGATCAGGCTGTCCGGCAGGCCGGTCGAGGTCACGGGGCACTCCTCGGGTTGCGTCGGGGGGAGGGTCGTTCAGGCGGCGGCGAGCTGCTTGCGCCAGCGGGTGAACAGCCGGGGCTGGTTCATGCCGAGGACGGCGACGGGTGTCTCCCCGCGCCGGTAGACGGCCAGGATGTCCCGGTCGCCCTCGGTGCCGGCCTCGACGGTGACGCTGTCGGCGCCCGCCGCGTGCCCGGTGAACTGGATGCGCACGCCGTACTGGTCGGACCAGAAATACGGCGGCCTCGGGGCACTCGGGGAGGCTCCGAGGAGAGCGCCGACGGCGGCGGCCGGGCGTTCCAGGGCGCCGGTCCAGTGCTCGACGCGGCGGTGGCCGCCGGTGCGGGGGTCGTACCAGTTGGCGCAGTCCCCGACGGCGACGACACCGGCCACGCCGGTCCGGCCGTCGGCGCCGCACTTGACGCCGTTGTCGAGGGGGACGCCGGAGCCGGTGAGCCACTCCACGCAGGGCCGGGCTCCGACGCCGACGACGACGAGGTCGGCGGGGATGCTCCGCCCGTCCTCCAGCAGGACGGCGTCCACGCGCCGTTCGCCGCTGAGGCCCTGCACGCCGATGCCGCACAGGAGCCGTACGCCGTGGTCGGTGTGGAGTCCGGAGACGACGGTGCCCATCTCGGCGCCGAGAGGGCCGGCGAGCGGGGTGGGGGCGGCTTCGATCACGGTCGTGTCGAGGCCGAGGGCGTGTGCGGTGGCGGCGACCTCGGCGCCGACGAAGCCGCCGCCGATCACCACGAGCCGTCCGCCCAGGGCGAGTTCGGCGCGCAGGGCGCGGGCGTCGTCCAGGGTGCGCAGGGTGTGGACGCCGGCCAGGCCCTCGGCGCCGGGGAGGGTGCGGGCGGCGGCGCCGGTGGCGATGACGACGCCGTCGGCGGTGATCCGGCGGCCGTCGGCGAGGAGGACCTCGCGGGTGTTGCCGGTGAGATCGAGGCCGGCGGCGCGGACGCCGAGCAGCCACTCGGCGCCGAGTTCCTCGCCGTCCGTCTCCAGGGCGAGGTCCGTCTCGCGGAGGGTGCCGGCGAGGAACTCCTTGGAGAGCGGGGGCCGGTCGTAGGGGCGGTGGGGTTCGTCGCCCACGACGATCAGGCGGCCGGTGTGGCCCTGGGCGCGCAGGGCGCGGGCGGCCGAGAGGCCGGCGAGGGAGGCGCCGACCACGGCGACCGTTCTCACGCGGGCCCCCCGGCGAGCCGGGACGCCACGCAGGGCGGGAGGTTGGGGGCGTCGGTGGACACCTTCACCTGGATCACGCCGTCCTCGACGACCACCTCGTGGGTGCGGACCGGGAGCCGGGCGGGCGGGGAGTCCACCGCGCCGGTCCTGAGGTCGAACTTCGAGGCGTGCAGCGGGCATTCCACCTCGCAGCCCTCCAGCCAGCCGTCCGCGAGCGACGCGTCCTGGTGGGTGCAGGTGTCGTCGATGGCGAAGAGCTCGCCGTCGTCGGTGTGGAACACCGAGACGGGCGGGTCGATGTCGAGCCGGTATGCCTCGCCTCGCGGCAGGTCCGCGAGACGGCACGCGGGAATCATCATGACACCTCGGTGCGTATAGCGAAACGGATTGCGGTAAGCGCAACGCCAGTTTGGAGCCGCCCAGAACCGTTGTCAAGGAGTCCAAAGCCACCCCGTCCCGGGCATGTTCCGAGGCAGCCCGAAGCGCCCGCCCCACCTGCGTGACCAGGCAGAACGGGCGCTCCGGTAAAGCGATATGACGGACCGTCAGTCAGAGCACGACCACGGACCTCAGGACGTCGCCCTGGTGCATCCGCTCGAACGCCTGCTCCACCTGGTCGAGTCGGATCGTCTCGGTGACGAACGCGTCGAGCGGCAGGCGCCCTTGGAGGTGCAGGTCGATGAGCATCGGGAAGTCCCGGGAGGGCAGGCAGTCCCCGTACCAGGACGACTTGAGGGAGCCGCCCCGCCCGAACACGTCCAGCAGCGGGAGTTCGAGCTTCATCTCGGGCGTGGGCACCCCGACGAGGACGACCGTCCCCGCCAAGTCCCGTGCGTAGAAAGCCTGCTTGTACGTCTCCGGCCGGCCGACCGCCTCGATCACGACGTCCGCCCCGAACCCGCCGGTCAGCTCCCGGATCGCCTCGACGGCGTCCGTCTCCTTGGAGTTGACGGTGTGGGTGGCGCCCAGTTTCGCCGCCGTCTCCAGCTTGTTCCCGTCGATGTCGACGGCGATGACCTTCGCGGCGCCCGCGAGGCTCGCCCCGACGACGGCCGCCGCGCCGACGCCGCCGCAGCCGATGACGGCGACCGTGTCACCCCGGCCGACGTTCCCGGTGTTGATGGCGGCGCCGATCCCGGCCATCACCCCGCAGCCGAGGAGCCCGGCGACGGCCGGAGAGGCGGACCGGTCGACCTTGGTGCACTGGCCGGCGGCGACGAGGGTCTTCTCCGCGAACGCGCCGATGCCGAGGGCGGGGGCGAGTTCGGTGCCGTCGAGGAGGGTCATGCGCTGCTCGGCGTTGTGAGTGTCGAAGCAGTACCACGGGCGCCCGCGCAGACACGCCCGGCAGTTCCCGCACACCGCACGCCAGTTGAGGATCACGAAGTCCCCGGGAGCGACCTCGGTCACCCCCTCCCCCACCGACTCCACGACCCCGGCCGCCTCGTGCCCGAGGAGGAACGGGAACTCGTCGTTGATGCCGCCCTGCTTGTAGTGCAGGTCGGTGTGGCAGACCCCGCACGCCTCGACCTTGACCAGCGCCTCCCCGGGGCCGGGGTCGGGCACGACGATCGTCTCCAGGGAGACGGGGGCGCCCTTTCCTCGCGCGACGACAGCACGGACCTGGTGAGCCATGGTCACTCCCGAAATCGATGTTGCCCATTGCGGCACGTATCTCAAGTAACGCAACACAGCATCGGGGAGTCGCCGGGCGGGGGTCAAGAAGCGGACGTCAGCGGACCCGTTCACCCGACCGGTAGACGGCGAGGACGTCGGTGACCGCCCCGATGTCGTAGAGCGGGGAGCTGCCGAGGACAACGATGTCCGCGTCCGCCCCCGCCCTCAGCGCCCCCTTGGTCATGCCCCAGCCGACCGCCTCGGCGGCCACCCGGGTCGCCGCGTGCAGCACGTCCAGGTTGGGCATGCCCAGGCGGACGAGGTCCATCAGCGTGTACGGGTACACGCCGTGCGCCTTCGCGGCGCTCACCCCGGAGTCCGAGCCGGGGACGATCCGGGCACCGGAGGCGACGAGGCCGGCGACCACCTCCCCCAGCGCCTCACGGCGTGCCGCTTCTTCGGGCGCGAACGACCTGTGTCCCGGGAGGAGGCCGGCCGGAACGGTGACGTACGTGCCTCGGCTCGCGATCTCGTCGAGCGCCCTCCGGCGGACCCCGGAGCCGTGGCGGGCGAGAAAGGAGACGTCCTCCAGGGAGTCGAATCCCAGGCCGGCGATCCCTGCGGGGGTGTCGGCGGGGGTGTCGGCGCCCTGCACGTGCGCGGCGGTCTTCAGCCCGAGGCGGTGCGCCTCGGCGACCATCAGGCGCAGGTCGTCGGGGTGGTGCCGCCGCACGAGGGGGTGGGGGCCGGGACCGGCGTCCCCGCCGCCGGCCAGCACGCTGACGACGTCGCAGCCGAGGC
>NZ_JBTYMC010000020.1:0-44517 GCF_054880855.1 Streptomyces sp. S6
CCACCGGCCTCGCCGCCACCGGCTCCCCTTCCAACCACCCCCGCCACCGGCCCATACGCCGCCCCCGCGAACACCAGCACCCCACCCACCACAATCAACGCGACGATCACCCGAACCGGCCCAGGCTCGGACAGCGCGCCCAGTTCCTCGAACCCCGTCGGCGCCTTCAGCATCCCGTTCATAGGCCACACAACGGCGTCCACGCGAGCCTTCACGGCGCTGCGGGCGACCGTGCCCCGCGCCGCGTCCGTGAGGTGGGCGGTGGAGTCCAAGGAGCCCTGGCGTTCGTCGCCGAGGAGGAAGAGGCGGCCCTTGGGGACGGTGATCGTCGGGAAG
This sequence comes from Streptomyces sp. S6, assembly GCF_054880855.1. Taxonomy (NCBI): domain Bacteria; kingdom Bacillati; phylum Actinomycetota; class Actinomycetes; order Kitasatosporales; family Streptomycetaceae; genus Streptomyces; species Streptomyces sp. S6. The sequence continues at coordinate 337 of NZ_JBTYMC010000020.1, forward strand.
CCGGTGATCTCGGCGATCCCGTCGGCCAGGTAGGGCTCGGTGATCTGCTTGCCGTTGACGGTCAGCTTCCCGCCGGTGCAGCAGGCGACGGTGTCCCCGCCGACCGCGACGACCCGCTTGACGACAGCCGCGTTCTCCACCCACGTCTTGTCGTTGAAGACGACGACGTCCCCGCGCCGGACCTCGTCCCCGTCCACCCGCTCCGCGAGCACCCGGTCACCGCCCTTGATGGTGGGTGCCATGGAGTTGGTCGGCACGGTGTAGGGCCGGTAGACGAGCGCCGCCCAGGCGAACCCGCCCAGGAACATCACGATCCCCAACGCGACCACCGCCCCGGACAGCCGCTGCCCCAGTCGGCTGCCCGCCGAAGCCTGCCCGCCGCGCGAAGCCGTACTCGTCACACTCACAGCACCCATGACCCGGCACCCTACCCGGCGGTACCGAACCAGGTCAGCCCCTTCTCCGACCCGGAACCACCCCCAAAAACGCCCAGGGCCCGCCGAACCACACGAAGTGTGTCCGGCGGGCCCTGGGAAAGCACCAGCAAGATCCCGCAGGGAGCGGCTCTGTCTCAGTCCCGCGCCGCGGAACCGGAAGCCGAGACCCCCGCGTCCGCCGAGACGCCCGCCCGCTTCTTCCGCCGCCACAACACCACCGGCACCATGCCCGTCAGCGCGATCGCGGGCGGCGCGGCGTTCAGCGCCGCCGAGGACTGGTCGCTCAGCCCGGACTGGTCGAACGTGTCCGGCACCGGCAGGGTCCCCCACCGGTTGATGGGCCACGCCTTGACGATCGCGCGTCCCACGACCTCGTCGACGGGAACCATCCCGTGGTTCTTGTCGGCCTGGTTGTACCGGGAGTCACGGGAGTTCTGCCGGTGGTCGCCCATCACCCAGATCATGCCCTTGGGCACCTTGACGGTGAACTGCCCGCCCTGGTCGTCCATGGAGCAGGGCGTGTTCCCGGGGTACACGTACGGCTCGTTGAGGGCCTTGCCGTTGACCTTGAGCGGCCCGGTCCCCTTGCACTCGATGGTGTCGCCGCCGACCCCGATGACCCGCTTGATCAGGTCCTTCTCCTGCGCGGACGGCATGAGGCCGATCCAGCTCAGGAACGTCTGGATCGCGTTCGGGTCGGCGGTCGGCTCACCGGCGAGCCAGTTGTCCGGGTCGTGGAAGACGACGACCTCACCGCGCTCGGGCTCGGACCCGAACCACGGCGTGAGCTTGTCGACGAGAACCCGGTCGCCCTGCTGGAGGGTGTTCTGCATCGAGTCGGAGGGGATCGAGAACGCCTGCACGAGGAACGTCTTGATCAGCAGCGCCAGGACGAGCGCGATACCGATGAGGATCGGCAGCTCCTTCCAGAAGGAGCGCGGCTTCTTCGCCTTCGGCGCGGCCCCGTCGTCCCCGGAAGAACCCGAAGCCCCATCCACCCCAGGCGGCTGCTCCCCCGGACGCTCCCCGTCCGGGGCCGGACCCTCACTCACCGAACTCCTACTCCCTGAGGTCACGGCGTCGTCCGTCCCCGGGACGGCGTCTTCCACGGAACGTCCGCGGTGATCCTCGCCGTCCTGACCGGACCGTGCGCCAACCGCCACATCCCCCACGCCAGCTCCTCACTCTGTGCCGCTGCCTGCCCCACATACGGCGCAGGCCCACTACTCCCATAACGAGCGGGAGTTCCGCAGGGCTCGGGAGTCGGACTGTTCTGTTCGGATCGTCCGGAGCAACCCTATGCGACGGCGAGGAGGCGGCGGCCTTCTGCGACGTGGACTTGGCCACGGAAGCAAAGGTTTGCGGATCCTTGAAGCTCGTCCAGTGCCCGACCGGCCAGGCGATGACCATGGCCCGCCCGACGACCTCGTCCTCGGAGACCGTGCCGCCGTAGGACGTGTTCTGGTGGGAGCGGGAGTCCGCGGAGTTGGCCCGGTGGTCGCCCATCACCCACAGCCGGCCCTTGGGGACGGTGACCTGGAAGGGCGTCTGGGAGGGCTCGTTGCCCGGGTACAGGTACGACGCCTCCTCCAGCGGCACCCCGTTGACGGTGACCTTGCCGCCGGCGTCACAGCACTTGACGACGTCCCCGCCGACCCCGACGACCCGCTTGATCAGGTCCTTCTCGTTGTCGGAGGGCAGCAGCCCGATGAAGGTGAGTGCTTCTTTGGCCTGTTTGAGGACGACGGGGTCGCTCTTCTTCTTCGTCGTCTGCTCGTCCTGGAGCCATCCGCCGGGGTCCTTGAAGACGACGACGTCCCCGCGCTCGGGCTTGGAGCCGAACCAGGGCGTGAACTTGTCGACGAGGACGCGGTCCCCGATCTGGATGGTCTGTTCCATGGAGCCCGACGGGATGACGAACGCCTGCACCAGGAAGGTCTTCAGCACCAGGGCGATCAGCACGGCCACCCCGACGAGCAGGGGTATCTCCCGCATCGCGGAGCGCCGCCGCTTGCGCTTGACCTTCCGCTGGAGCTTGCGCCGCTCCGCGCGGGAGCGTCCGCTCGCCGCCTTCTGTCCCCCCGAGGTCCGCCGTGAGCCGGTGGGCAGGAGCTGTGCTGCCGCGCCGTCCGGTTCCTGGCGCCGTCGGCCGCGGTTACCCATGCGCACCCTCCGGCACGCGCGCGTAGGCGCCCTCCTCGTCCCGCAGCCGCCCGATCCGGCCCCAGGGCCAGACGACGTACTGAGCGCGCCCGACGACGGCGCCGACGGGGATCATCCCGCCGCCCGGCGAGCCGAGGTGGTCGCGGGAGTCGCTGGAGCGGCTGCGGTGGTCGCCGAGGACGAAGAGCGTGCCCTGCGGCACGACCACGGCGAAGGGCACCGAGGACGGGCTGTCGCCCGGGAAGAGGAACGCCGACTCGTCGACGGACCGGCCGTTCACCTGGATCCTCCCCTCCTTGTCGCAGCAGACCACGCGGTCACCGCCTACCCCCACTACGCGTTTGACGTAGTCGGAGTTCCCGAAGTACCCGGTGCCGTCGAACACGATGACGTCGCCGCGCCGCGGTTCGCCACCGAAACGGTACGCCAACCTATTTACGAGAACCCGGTCCCCGATCCTCAATCCGTTCTCCATGGATCCGCTGGGAATCTGGAACGGCTTGGCCACGAACGCGTTGAGGAGGAGGAGAAAGACCAGGCAGAGGAGGAGGCAGACGCTGATCCGGCCGCCGGGCACCCATGCGAAACGCGACCGGCCCTCCGGGTCGTCCGCCTGATCGGCGGGACCTGGTGAGCGGTCGCGTTCGGTTGATCGTACTTCGGTGTCCATCGGGGCCAGATGCTATCCGGCCCCGCTGTGACGACCGCCGTGAGATCAGTTGTCGCGCTTCTCCTTGATCTTCGCGGCCTTGCCGCGCAGCTCACGGAGGTAGTACAACTTGGCGCGACGGACGTCACCGCGGGTGACGAGCTCGATCTTCTCGACGATCGGGGTGTGCACCGGGAAGGTGCGCTCGACGCCGACGGAGAAGGAGACCTTGCGGACCGTGAAGGTCTCGCGGACACCGGCGCCCTGACGGCGGATGACTACGCCCTTGAACTGCTGCACACGGGAGCGGTTGCCCTCGATGACGCGGACGTGGACGTTGACGGTGTCACCCGGGCGGAAGGCCGGGACGTCGGTACGCAGCGACGCGGCGTCGACGGTGTCGAGCAGGTGAGACATTTCGTCTGCTTTCTTCGCCCATGCCACAGGTCATGAGCGGTACATAGGATTTTCACTACGAAGGTCGCTGCCCGGCCGCGAGGCGGACGTCGTGTCCCCCTGTGGCAGGGGCGCACACCGGACGGCACAGCAGCAGCGACCTATTCTTCCACGTCAACCGCACGACGCCAAAATCGGCCGTACGCGGCGCCCGCGGGATCGGGCGCCCAGCCGAGGATCGAGAGCATCTCCCGGTCCTTCTTGTCGAAGCCCTTCGGGTCGCAGCGCTCGATCAGGTCGGGCCGGTTCGCGGTGGTCCGCTTCAGCGCCTCGTCGCGCCGCCAGCGGGCGATCTTCCCGTGGTGGCCGCTGAGCAGCGTCTCCGGGATCTCCCGGCCACGCCACGCGGGCGGCTTGGTGTAGACGGGCCCTTCGAGGAGGTTCGCCATCGCGCCCGGCGCGAAGGAGTCGTCCCGGTGCGACTCGGCGTTGCCCAGCACCCCGGGCAGCAGCCGCGCCACGGCCTCGGTGACGACGAGGACGGCCGCCTCTCCGCCGGCGAGGACGTAGTCGCCGATGGACACCTCGTACACCGGCATCCGCGTCGCGTACTCGTCGATCACCCGGCGGTCGATGCCCTCGTAGCGGGCCGGGGTGAAGACCAGCCAGGGCCGCTCGGAGAGTTCGACGGCGAGTTCCTGGGTGAAGGGGCGTCCGCTGGGCGTGGGGACGATCAGCGCGGGCGTGTGCGCGCCGGTCTCGTACCCGTCGGCGAGGACGGTGTCGAGGGCGTCTCCCCAGGGGTCGGTCTTCATGACCATGCCGGGGCCGCCGCCGTAGGGGGTGTCGTCGACCGTGTTGTGCCGGTCGTACGTCCACGCGCGGAGGTCGTGGATGTGCACGCCGAGCTGCCCGCGCGCGCGTGCCTTGCCGACGAGGGAGACGTTCAGGGGGTCGAGGTACTCGGGGAAGATCGTGACGATGTCGAGCCGCATCAGGAGTCGCCCTCGTCCCGGGAGGAAGCGATCTCGGCGCGGTCGTCGATCAGCCCCGGAGGCGGCGTGATGATCGCCCGCTGTTCCTCCAGGTCGATCTCCGTGACGATCTCGGAGACGAACGGGATCATCACCTCGGTGCCGTCGGGGCGTTCGACGATGAAGAGGTCCTGGGAGGGCAGGTGGGAGATCTCGGTGATCCGGCCCACCTCGACGCCGTCGGCGGTCACCACGTCCAGGTCCATGAGCTGGTGGTCGTAGTACTCGTCCTCCTCCTCGGGCAGTTCCTCGGGGTCCACGTCCGCGATCAGCAGGGTGTTCCGCAGGGCCTCGGCACCGTTGCGTTCGGTGACGCCCTCGAAGCGCAGGAGGAGACGGCCGCTGTGCACGCGGCCGGTGGCGATGGTGAGGGGACCGGCGGACGCCGGATCGGTCGCGAGGACGGCGCCCGGGGCGAGCCGCAGTTCCGGCTCGTCGGTGCGGACCTCGACGGTGACCTCGCCCTTGATGCCGTGGGCACGGCCGACGCGAGCGACTACCAACTGCACTGTGCTTGATCTCCTGTCGAACATTGAGCCCATACGACTGCGGGCCGGGGACAGCCCCCCGTTGGGAAAGCCCTCCCCGGCCCGAGCCGGTGCTGCGTGCGATACGTCAGCGAACGTGATCGACGTCGACCAGGTCGACGCGGACCCCGCGCCCGCCGATGGCACCCACGACGGTGCGCAGAGCGCGCGCGGTGCGGCCGTTGCGGCCGATCACCTTGCCGAGGTCGTCGGGGTGGACCCGGACCTCCAGCACGCGCCCGCGGCGCAGGTCGCGCGAGGCGACCTGCACGTCGTCAGGGTTGTCGACGATGCCCTTCACGAGGTGCTCAAGCGCCTCTTCGAGCATGCTGCTCAGGCCTCGGCAGACTCGGACTCGGCGGCGGCCTCGTCCTTCTTCTCGGCCTTCTTCTTCTGGGTGATCGCCTCACCCTTGCCCTCGTCCTCGCCACCAAGGGCCTCGAACGAGACGCGGACCTTCTTCGGCTCGGCCACGAGCAGCGGAGCCGGGGCGGGCTCGCCCTTGAACTTCTGCCAGTCGCCGGTCTTCTTCAGGATGGCGAGGACGGGCTCGGTCGGCTGCGCGCCGACACCCAGCCAGTAGGCGACGCGGTCGGCGTCCACCTCCATCACCGAAGGGTTGTACGTCGGGTGGTACTTGCCGATCTCCTCGATCGCACGGCCGTCACGGCGGGTGCGGGAGTCGGCGACGACGATGCGGTAGTGAGGCGAACGGATCTTGCCCAGACGCTTCAGCTTGATCTTGACTGCCACGGGAGTGGACTCTCCTGGTTTTTGACGTGGTTGGGCACGACGAGCGAGCCGCGTGGGGTTGCGGTACCCGAGTGCCCGATGGACGCGTCAGCCGGAGGAGAGAGGGGTCCTGTGCGACTGTCGAGTACAACGAACCATTGTGCCACAGGGTAAAAGGGGATTCAGCCTCGGGTCGATGCCGTGCGCACCTCGGCGCGCACGGCATCAGGCGGCCGAACCGGCAGCCACGAGATGCCGGTCGGTACGCCACCCGCTACGCGGCCCCCACGATCTCGGGGATCCGGAACGGCTTTCCGCACCCCCCGCAGACGATCGGCGCCTGTGCGAGGACCGAGGGGACGACCCGCACGTTGCGCCCGCAGTCGCAGACGGCCTTGACGCGGACACCGCCCCCGGAGGAGCCGTGCCGTGCCGCCGGGCCCCGGAAGGCCCGCGTCGTCTCCGCGGTGGTCGCCGCGGTGTGGGCCTTCAGGGCCCGCTGGAGCCGCTCGATGGTCGGCCGGTAGCGCCGCTTGGCCTCGGGACTCAGCGTCACCAGTGAGAAACCGCTGCTGGGGTGCGGCTCCTCGGGGTGATCGAGCCCGAGTTCCTCGGCGATCGAGAGGAATCTGCGGTTGTGGTACCGCCCCGCACGGGACGTGTCACGCACGCCGCGCGCGGCGGCGATGCCATGGACTGCTTCGTGCAGCAGTCGCTCGAAGGAGAGTTCGTGACCGCACGCGGACGACGACTCCCCGATCAGGGACTCTGGCGCGGCAAGATCGGGCAGTTCGGGGTGGTACCGCTGGATGTCGGCCCACGCCTGTGCCAGCTCTGCGGCGAGAACAGGTGGTGTCTGTGTCGTGCTCACGTAATGACAACGAGCGGGAGTGCCGCTGTGTTCCTATTCCGGGCCATCCCAAATAATTTGCACGTACCCGTCAGTTGCCGCTGATGCGCGAAGACGAGGGCGGGTGCGCTGATCTGCGGAGAAGCCTCACAGCTCACCGCAAGGTGGTGCGTAGCCACAGATACGCCCCGGCGTGTACGCCGCCTCCACGCGCCGGGGGAGCTGGGAACCCCCGGGATGCAAGAGGTCTTTCGGCCGCCCTCACGCCCCCGGAGCCTCGCCCTCAGTATGCGCGCGCGACGACCGCGACAGTACCGGGTGCGTCCCCGTCGTCCGGCACCGACCCGTCCTCCGCGAGCAGACACCGTACGGTCAACGCCCTTGCCCCCAGCCTGACTTCGCCTTCTTCGCCGAGCACGGCCCACGGCACCCGGGCCCAGCCGCCCGCGCTCGCCGCCTCGATCGTCTCCTCGACGGTCCGGCACTCCGCGGTACGGGACTCGCGGCGCTCACGGGACTGCCGGAGCAGGAGTGCCTGGTCGTCCTCCAGGTACCCGGGAAGCAGCGCGGGAAGCGCGTCCAGCGTGACAGGCTCCTTGGTGCCGGGGATGCGGCGGACGAGGGTCGCCGTGCCGTCGGCCAGGTCACGCGGGCCGACCTCCACGCGCACGGGGACGCCCTTCAGCTCCCAGTCGACCGCGCGGCGCCCGAAAGGCGTGTCGGCACGGTCGTCCACCTTGACCCTGAGGCCCGCCGCGCGCAGCCGTTCGGCGACCTCGCGGACCTTGGCGAGAACCGCGTCGTCGTCCTTCACCGCCACCACGACCACCTGGACGTGGGCGAGCCGGGGCGGGACGCGCAGGCCGGCGTCGTCGCCGTGGGTCATCACCAGGGCGCCGATCAGGCGGGTCGTCGAACCCCAGGACGTCTGCCAGACGTGCTCCTGGCGGCCGTCCTTCGACAGGTAGCGGGTGTCGAAGGCCTTCGCGAAGTTCTGGCCCAGCTCATGGCTGGTGACCATCTGGAGGGCCTTGCCGTCGCCCATCATGCTCTCCAGCGTGAGCGTGTTGACCGCCCCCGCGAACCGTTCCTTCGGGGTCTTGCGGCCCGCGACGAAGTCGATGCCGAGGACGTTCTCCAGGAAGTCCCCGTACACCTCGCGCTGGATCCGCGCCGCGAAGTCCCGCGCCTCCTCGTACGTCGCGTGCGCCGTGTGGCCCTCCTGCCACAGGAACTCCGAGGTACGCAGGAAGAGGCGGGGGCGCAGCTCCCAACGGACCACGTTCGCCCACTGGTTGATCAGCAGGGGGAGGTCCCGGTAGCTCTGGACCCACTTCGAGAAGTACTCGTTGACGATCGTCTCGGAGGTGGGGCGGACCACCGCCGGCTCCTCCAGCGCCTTGCCGCCGCCGTGCGTGACGACCGCCAGCTCCGGCGCGAACCCCTCCACGTGATCGGCCTCACGGGTCAGGTACGACTCGGGGATCAGCAGCGGGAAGTACGCGTTCTCCGCACCGACCGCCTTGATCCGCGCGTCCAGCTCCGCCTGCGTCCGCTCCCACAGCCCGTACCCGTACGGCCGGATCACCATCGTGCCGCGCACCGGCCCGTTGTCGGCCAGCTCGGCCTTGGTGATCAGATCCTGGTACCAGCGCGGGAAGTCCACGTCGCGCGGCGTGAGAACGGGTGCTTTCGCCATGGCCGGATGCTACGGGCCCACGTTGCCGGGATGTGAATTCTTTTCGCCCGCGCCGACAGGCCCGTAAACCAGGCCCTTCGACCCCTGGACGGCTCCCCCGTCCGGGAGTTACCTGAAAAGTGCCGCGGCATCGCACGGGGGCCGAGTCGATCCGCACGGCGACACACCCGACGAACCTCTCGGCGATTGGGGCGCTCTTCGATGACACCTACGCTCGTGCGCCAGACCCACCCCCCGGCGGGCACCGCCCCGCACGCCGAACCGGGCGCCCGCGCGCGTGACTGGTCCGAGATCCAGGAACGGATGCTCGTCCCCCTCTACGAGGCCGCGTACGACCGCCTCGACGTCGGCCCTGGCACCCGGCTCCTCGCCCTCGGCTGCGGATCGGGCCTCGCCCTCCTGATGGCCGCCTCCCGAGGCGCCACCGTCACCGGGATCGAACGCCACTGCCCCGACCGCCTCACCCTGGCCCGCGAACGCCTCCTCCCCGACACCTGGTCCCCCCGCGCGCGCACCGACACCCACCTCACCGAGACACTGACGGCACCGGACGAGCCTTACACCCTCATCGCCGCCTTCGACGACCCCGGGCTCCTCGACGACGCCGTCCGCCTCGCCGAACACGGCGCACCGGTCGTCCTCACCGGCTGGGGGCCACCCGAACGCTGCGCCACCTGGACCGTCCTGCGCGCCGCCGACCCCGAGCACGACGGACCGCGCCCCGCCCGCCGCGACGACCTGGAGGACCTCGCCCGCCGCGCGGGCCTCACACCCGACGGCTCCGGACGCGTCGCCTGCCCCTTCGGCTACGCCGACGCCGACAGCGCGGTACGCGGACTGCTCTCCACCGGTTTGCTGGACGCGGCCGACGAAGAGCAGGTGGCCAAGGAGCTGCGGGAGGCGCTGCACCCGTACGCCCGCCGGGACGGCACGGTCTGGATGCCGAACGTGTTCCGGTACCTCATCGCCCGCGTGCGCTAGTCGACGTCCTTCGTCAGCCGCGTAACCCCCGCGACCCGGTACGCGTCCGCCTCCTCCAGCGTCTCGCTCTCCAGCAGCGCCGCCGCCAGCGCGTCCAACTGGCCCCGGTGCTCGGTCAGTTTGCGGCACGCCTCCTCGTAGCACTCGTCGACGATGCGCCGCATCTCACCGTCGATGACGTCGAGGGTCTGCGGCGCCGCCGCGAGCCCGTACGCGGACTGGGCGTCGTTCGGGAGGGCCGACAGCCGGCCCACGCGCTCGCTCATGCCCCAGCGGGCGACCATCCCGCGCGCGATGTTCGTGACCTGCTCCAGATCGCTCTCCGCACCCGTCGTGATCACCCCGTACACCACCTGCTCGGCCGCCATCCCGCCGAGCGCGCCGATGATCCGGCCCCGCAGGTATTCCTCGGTGTACGCGTACTTGTCGGCGTCCGGCGTCGACAGCGTGACACCGAGCGCACGCCCGCGCGGGACGATCGTGATCTTGCGGACGGGGTCGGCGCCCGGCTGGAGCATGCCCAGGAGCGCGTGTCCGCCCTCGTGGTACGCGGTACGCCGACGCTCCTCCTCCGGCATCACGAGCGGCCGTTCCGCACCCAGCTGGACCTTCTCCAGCGCCTCCGAGAGGTCGCCCTGCGTGACCTGCTCCTGCTTGCGCTTGACGGCCAGGAGAGCCGCCTCGTTCGCGAGGTTCGCCAGCTCCGCACCCGTCATACCCGGCGTCGTGCGGGCGACCTGGGCCAGGTCGACGTCCGGGGCCAGCGGGATCTGCCGGGTGTGGATCTCCAGGATCGCCTTGCGGCCACCCCGGTCGGGAGGCGACACCTGCACGACACGGTCGAAACGGCCGGGACGCGTCAGCGCCGGGTCCAGGACGTCGGCACGGTTCGTCGCCGCGATCACGATCACGCCCTCCGAACCCGAGAAGCCGTCCATCTCGGTCAGGATCTGGTTCAGCGTCTGCTCACGCTCGTCGTGCCCGCCCATCCCCGAACCGCCGCCCCGCGCACGCCCGATGGTGTCGATCTCGTCGATGAAGATGATCGACGGCGCCACCTTCCGCGCCTCCGCGAACAGCTCCCGCACCCGCGACGCCCCCACACCGACGATCATCTCGATGAACTCCGACGCCGACGCCGAGAAGAACGGCACCCCCGCCTCCCCGGCCACCGCCCGCGCCAGCAGCGTCTTCCCGGTGCCGGGAGGGCCCGCGAGGAGGACACCGCGCGGCATCTTCGCGCCCATCTTCCGATAGGCGTCCGGGTTCTTCAGGAAGTCCACGACGTCGTTCAGCTCGCCCTCGACCTCGTCGATACCGGCCACGTCCTCGAACGTCGTCCGCTTCTGCCCCGCCTCCAGCTCCACCGGCTTCGGCGCGGACCTGCGGCCCAGCATCCCGCCCGCCCCGCCGAGTCCCCCGCTCATCCGGCGCGCGATGACGATCCACAGCACGACCAGGAGCAGCATCGGCGCCAGCGAGATCAGCAGGTTCACCAGGAAACTGCGGTGCTGGACGACCGGCTCGGCGGTGACGGTGACGTTGTTCTTCGCCAGCCCCTCCCACAGCTTGTCGTCCGCGAACGTCGGGCGCTCGGTGTTGAACTTCGTGTACTTCTCACCGCCGTCCGGGTTCTTCTGCTCCTTCTTCAGCTGACCCTGGATCGCGTCGCCCTTGGCGTAGATCTTCGAGACGTTCCCCGCGGAGACCTGCTTGCTGAACTCCGTGTACGAGATCGTCGGCTCGTCCTCGCCGCCGAAGTACGACAGGACCACGTTCGCCAGCAGGTACACGACCAGCGCCGTGAAGATCAGCCGCCACCAGCCACCCCGCATCCGCCGCCCACCCGGCGGCTTCGGCGGCTCCTCGGGGGTCCCCTCGGTACGCCAGGGCTGGTCCGGCGACTTGCGCGGCGGGGCAGGGTTCGTCATACCCGGACGGTACGTCAGCCTCCGGCAGGGAGCACATAAAGGGCACCCTTCCGAAGAGGGGCGCCCTTTACGCGTTGTCACACAGGATGATCTACATCCCGGACATGTCAGCCCATGAACTTCTTGAACTCGTCCGGCAGCTCGAAGTCCTGCGCACCCTGCTGCGGCAGGCCGAACGCGTTGCCGCCCTGCGCCGCCGCCTCCCGGCGCTGCGCCTCCTCCAGCTCCTGCTGCTTGCGCTTCATCGGGTTGCCGGAGCGCTGCTTGCCCTTCGCCTGCTTCGGCTGCTTCTTGGAACGGCCGGGGCCGCCGCCCATCCCCGGAATCCCCGGCATGCCGGGCATCCCGCCGCCCTGCGCCATCCTCGACATCATCTTCCGCGCCTCGAAGAACCGCTCCACCAGGCCCTTCACCGCGCTGACCTCGACGCCGGAACCCTTCGCGATACGGGCGCGGCGCGAGCCGTTGATGATGTTCGGGTCCTGGCGCTCCGCCGGGGTCATCGACTTGATGATCGCGGCCGTGCGGTCGACGTCCCGCTCGTCGAGGCTGTTGATCTGGTCCTTGATCTGACCCATGCCGGGCAGCATCCCGAGGAGCTTCGAGATGGACCCCATCTTCCTGACCTGTTCCATCTGGGACAGGAAGTCGTCCAGGGTGAAGTCCTGGCCCTTCTTCGACGCCAGCTTCGAGGCCATCTTCTGGGCCTCTTCCTGACTGAACGTCTTCTCCGCCTGCTCGATCAGGGTGAGGAGGTCACCCATGTCGAGGATGCGGGAGGCCATCCGGTCCGGGTGGAACGCGTCGAAGTCCTCCAGCTTCTCACCGTTCGACGCGAACATGATCGGCTTGCCGGTGACCTGCCGGATCGACAGCGCGGCACCGCCTCGGGCGTCACCGTCGAGCTTCGACAGGACGACACCGTCGAAACCGACGCCGTCGCGGAAGGCTTCCGCCGTGTTGACGGCGTCCTGGCCGATCATGGCGTCGACGACGAAAAGGATCTCGTCGGGGCTGACGGCATCCCGGATATCCGCCGCCTGCTGCATCAGCTCGGCGTCGATACCCAGCCGACCGGCCGTGTCCACGATCACAATGTCGTGGACCTTCGACTTCGCGAACTCGATCGAGTCCTTCGCGACCGTCACCGGGTCCCCGACACCGTTCCCCGGCTGCGGCGCGTACACGGCAACCCCGGCCCGCTCGGCGACGACGCTGAGCTGGTTCACGGCGTTGGGTCGCTGGAGGTCACAGGCCACGAGGAGGGGGGAGTGCCCCTGGTCCTTCAGCCACTTGCCGAGCTTGCCGGCGAGGGTGGTCTTACCGGCGCCCTGGAGGCCGGCGAGCATGATGACGGTGGGGGCGGTCTTGGCGAAGCGGAGACGGCGGGTTTCGCCGCCGAGGATCTGGACGAGTTCCTCGTTGACGACCTTGATGATCTGCTGGGCAGGGTTCAGCGCCTTGGAAACCTCGGCGCCGAGCGCCCGTTCCTTGACGTTCTTGATGAAGGAACGAACGACCGGGAGGGCGACGTCCGCTTCGAGGAGTGCGATGCGGATCTCACGGGCCGTGGCGTCGATGTCCGCCTCGGAGAGCCGCCCCTTGCCGCGCAGGCCCTTGAAAGTCGCTGACAGGCGGTCGGAAAGAGTATCGAACACGGCGGCGTCGGTCCTCGGAGTCGGGAGCAGTATGAGTGCCTTCCAGGGTATCCGGCCGCGCTACGGATTCGCCCCCGCCCGCTGGATACGCGGGCGGGGGCGGAAAACCCCGCAGGCGCGGGGACCACTCTTTGCCGATCTTGAGGACGTGCTGTCCCGGCGGAACACCCCCGCAGCTGCGGGGACCACTCAGCTAAACGCACAAGCTGCCGAATAGTTACGCCCGCAACGTCTCCTCCAGCTTCCGAGCCACCGCCCCCGCCTCCTCCACAGGCAACGGCACCCCAGCCCCCGACGTCACATAGAACGCGTCAACAGCGTTGGCCCCCAGCGTGCTCACATGCATGCTCCGCACCCGCACCCCCGAGTCCTCCAGCGCCGCCCCGATCCGGAACAGCAGCCCAGGCGCGTCCTGTGCCCGCACCTCGATGACAGTGGCGTGCCGGGAGGCGGCCGAAGCGACGGTCACCCGGGGAGGCGGAGCGATCCACCCCCGGCGGCGCGGATACGCGGCGTCCCGTTCGGCAAGGCGACCGGCGATGTCCAGGGAGCCGTCCAGCGCACGCACCAGATCCGCCCGCAGACGAGCGGCCTGCGGAAGCGACCCGTACTCAGCCGCGACCCTCCAGTCCAGCAGCAGCACAGAACCCTGATCCACCCCGTCCGGCAGCTCCAGTTCCCGCAACTCGGCGGTACGGACCGTCAGTCGGTGCATCGCCAGCACGCCGGCCACAGCGGGCAGCACCCCCGGCTGATCCGGCACCGCGATCAGCAGCTCCACCCCCAGCGGCTCGCCGGGATCCATCTCCTCCTCCGGCGTCTGCGCGCGCAGCGCCAAAACGGGCCCGCCCATGCGGTGTGCCTCGATGGAGAGGCGCTCCTGCTCAGCGGTGGGGGCGGAGGTGTCGGGGGCGGCGGGTTCCTCGCCCGCGAGGACCGCGCTCACCCTCTTCACCAGCTCCGTGACCAGCGAGCCCCGCCAGGAGGACCACGCCGCAGGGCCGGTCGCCAGCGCGTCCGCCTCCGTCAGCGCGTGCAACAGCTCCAGCGTGCTCTGTGTGCCGACCGCCTCCGCGACGGAGCGGACGGTGGCGGGGTCGTCGAGGTCGCGCCGGGTGGCGGTGTCGACCAGCAGCAGGTGGTGCCGGACGAGGGCCGCCAGCACCGCGACGTCCGTGCGGTCGAAGCCGATGCGTGCGGCGACGTCCTTGACGATGATCTCGCCGGCGACGGAGTGGTCGCCGGGCCAGCCCTTGCCGATGTCGTGGAGCAGGGCGGAGACCAGCAACAGGTCCGGGCGGCTGACGCGACGCGTGAACTCCGAGGCGCGGACGGCCGTCTCGATGAGGTGGCGGTCGACGGTCCAGATGTGGACGGCGTTGCGCTGGGGGCGGCAGCGGACGCGTTCCCAGTCGGGCAGGAGGCGGGTGATGAGTCCCTCGGCCTCCAGGGCTTCCCAGACGTCGATGGTGGGTCGGCCGGAGCCGAGGAGGGTCACGAGTTGTTCGCGGGCTTCGGCGGGCCAGGGTGTCGGCAGGGTCCGTACGGTCGCGGCGAGGCGGCGTACGGCGTGCAGGGAGAGCGGGAGGCCCGCCTGAGCGGCTGCGGCTGCGGCGCGCAGGGGAAGGACGGGGTCGCGTTCGGGGCGGGCGGCGCGGGCGAGGACGACTTCGCCGTCCTGTTCGACGACGCCTTCGGCGAGCGGTGAGCGTTCGACGGTCTGTTTCCCGCCGCCGAGCATGGCCCGCAGCCTGGGTCGGACGGCGCGTGCGCGCAGGACGCGGCTGACTTCGCGCCAGGTGACGTCGCTGGCGTAGGAGATGAGGCGGGCGGACTCGTAGACCTGGCGGAGCAGGGTGTCGGCGTCGAGGAGGCCGAGTTCGGCGGCGACCTGGTCCTGTTCCTGGAGGGCGAGGCGGTCGGTGGCGCGGCCGGTGGTGAGGTGGAGGGCGTCGCGGACGTCGAGGAGTCGGCGGCGGGCTTCGGCGAGGCCTTCGCGGGGTGCGTCGGCGAGCCAGGAGGCGGCGACGGCGCGCAGGGCGGTGGCGTCGCGCAGGCCGCCGCGGGCTTCTTTGAGGTCGGGTTCGAGGAGGTACTGCAACTCGCCCTGGCGGTCGGCGCGTTCGGCGCAGAGTTCGCGGAGTTCGGGGAGGCGTTTGGGGGCCTGGTTGCGCCAGTCCGCGAGGATCGACGTCCGCAGTCCGGAGGTGAGGCCGAGGTCGCCGGCGAGGTGGCGGGCGTCGAGGAGGCCGAGGTGGACCTTGAGGTCCTCGCCGGCTGTCTTGCGGGCTTCGGCGGGGGTGCGAACAGAGTGGTCGAGGTCGAGGCCGAGGTCCCAGACGGGGTACCAGAGGCGGTCGGCGACGGTGGCGACGGCTTTGGGGTCGCTGCCGTCGTGGAGCAGGAGGAGGTCGAGGTCGCTGCGGGGGGAGAGTTCGCCGCGTCCGTAGCCGCCGACGGCGACCAGGGAGATGCCTTTCAGGTCTCCGGCGGCTGAGGTGAACAGGCCGGCCAGCCAGTCGTCCGTCAGTTCGGAGAGGGCCGTACGGCGCGGCGGCCCGGCTGCTCTCCCCTCGGTGAGGAGGTGCAGCCGGGCCGCCGCGTAGCCGCTGGGTCCCGAGTCCTCTGCTTCGCTTCGCTCGTCCGTACTCGTCACCCAGCGACTCCTGTTCTGTTCTTCGGTCAGAGCGCGTCCGGGCCGCGCTCGCCGGTGCGGACCCGTACGGCCGTGTCGACCGGGAGGGACCAGACCTTGCCGTCACCGATCTTGCCGGTGCGGGCGGCCTTGACGATGACGTCGATCAGCTGCTCGGCGTCGTCGTCCTCGGCCAGTACTTCGATGCGGATCTTGGGGACGAGGTCGACGGTGTACTCGGCACCGCGGTAGACCTCGGTGTGTCCCCTCTGCCGACCGTAACCGCTCGCTTCGGTGACCGTCAGTCCGTGGACGCCGAAGGCCTGGAGGGCTTCCTTGATCTCGTCGAGCCGGTGAGGCTTGACGACGGCGGTGATGAGCTTCATGCGTCCACCTTCTTGGAATCGGCGCCGACTCCGGCGGGGACGGCGGTGGCGGACTTGACGATGCCGCCGCCGGCACCGCTGAAGTCGTAGGCGGTCTCGGCGTGCTCGGCCTGGTCGATGCCGGAGATCTCCTCGTCCTCGTCGACGCGCATCCCGATGGTTTTGTCGAGGAGGAAGGCGAGGATCGCGGAGGCGATCAGGGAGTAGGCGAGGACGCCGCCGACCCCGGCGAGCTGCTTCCACAGCTGGTCGGCGTTGCCGCCGTAGAAGAGGCCCTTGACGTCGGACTGGCCCTTGCCGCTGGCGAAGAAGCCGATGAGGACGGAGCCGAGGATGCCGCCGACCATGTGGACGCCGACGACGTCGAGGGAGTCGTCGTAGCCGAACTTGTACTTGAGGCCGACGGCCATGGCGCAGACGACGCCGGTGATGGCGCCGATGGCGATGGCGCCGATCGGGGTGATCGCGCCGCCGGAGGGCGTGATGGCGACGAGGCCGGCGACCGCGCCGGAGGCGGCGCCGAGGGTGGTGAAGGCGCCGTGGCGGATCTTCTCGTAGGCGAGCCAGCCGAGCATGGCGGCGGCGGTGGCGATCTGGGTGTTGACGAACATCAGCGCGCCGACGCCGTCGTCGTTGCCGAGCCAGGAGCCCGCGTTGAAGCCGAACCAGCCGAACCACAGGAGGCCCGCGCCGAGCATGACCAGCGGGAGGCTGTGCGGGCGCATCGGGTCCTTCTTGAAGCCGACGCGCTTGCCGATGACGAGGATGACGCCGAGGGCCGCCGCGCCCGCGTTGATGTGGACGGCCGTGCCGCCGGCGAAGTCGATGACGCCGAGTTCGAAGGCCCAGCCGCCGGTGCCCCAGACCCAGTGGGCGACGGGGAAGTAGACGAGGGTGGCCCACAGGGCGACGAAGAGCGCCCAGGCGGAGAACTTGACGCGGTCGGCGAGGGCGCCGCTTATCAGGGCCGGGGTGATGATGGCGAACATCATCTGGAAGACGGCGAAGACGAACACCGGGACGGTGTAGCCGGACCAGATGTCCATCTTGTCGATGCCGGTCCAGCCGACGAAGTCCGACTCCCAGCCGATGATCGAGCCGTGGTCCGTGCCGAACGCCATGGTGAAGCCGTAGAGCACCCACAGGATGGTGACGATGCCCATGCTGATGAAACTCATCATCAGCATGTTCAGCGTGCTCTTGACGCGGACCATGCCTCCGTAGAAGAAGGCGAGGCCCGGGGTCATCAGCAGTACCAGGGCGGAACAGATCAGCATGAAGCCGGTGTTGGCGGCAGACAGTTTGTCTGCGGCGAGCGTGATGGCTGGAGCCATCGGCGTCTCCTCGTCGTCGTACGGCCCCGTGCGGGCGAAGCCTCGGCTGCGGAGTGGGGGCGGGCCGGTTATGGGGCTTGAGATTGGCCTAGCGCGGTTTCGGCCGTCGCCCCTGGCTGTTTCGCGGCGGTGACGAAGGAGTCGTGCGTGTTACGCGTCGATGAATTGCCTGATGTTCGGCTCGGGGATCGTTATCGTGGCGCAACCTTCCCCTTCCGGACACAGGCCGGCCGCGGTCGGACCTCCGAATGACCTGGCATGGGGGAGCCGAGTCGGGCAGTCGGGAGGGCCGGCCGCGGCCGGGGTCTCAGGTGGTTCAGACCGCTTCGGCGGTCTCGGGGAGTTCGGCGGCGAGGCGGTCGGTGAGGTCGACGACGTCGGTCAGGTCGCCGAATTCGCGGGCGGCGTTGTCGACGGTCTTTCGGATACGAGTGTTGACGCGTTCGGAACGGACCCGCCTGGCCGCGTCGATCGCCTCGGTGGCGTATTTGGCGCTCTGTTCGGGCTCCCGCTTGAGGAGGTGGACGGTGGCGACGCCGATCAGGTTGAGGGCGTAGGAGCGCTGGTAGTCGTCGGACTCCTTGGCGAAGAGGTCGACGGCGCGCAGCATGAGGGGTTCGGCGAGGGAGGCGTACGTGGGGCTGCGGCCGGCGACGTAGGCGAGGTCGCGGAAGGAGTGGGAGTTCTCGCCGTAGAGCTCGGCCTCGGTGAAGAAGCCGATCCAGTCGGGGTCCGGCTCGTCCCACTCGTCCGCTTCGGCGAAGGTGTCCTCGGCCATCCGGACGGCCCGTTTGCAGCGGCCGGGCTGGCCCATGTTGGCGTAGGCGCGGGCCTCCATCGCATACAGCATGGACTGGGTGCGCGGGCCCGCGCAGTCGCGGCTGCCGTACTGGGCGAGGTGGATGAGTTCCAGGGCGTCCTCGGGGCGGCCGAGGTGGATCATCTGGCGGCTCATGTTGGAGAGGATGTACGACCCGAGGGGCCGGTCCCCGGCTTCCTTCGCGGCGTGCAGGGCGAGGACGAAGTACTTCTGGGCGGTGGGCTGGAGGCCGATGTCGTAGGACATCCAGCCGGCGAGTTCGGCGAGTTCGGCTGCGACCTTGAAGAGGCGTTTGGCGGTGTCCTCGGGGTGGGGTTCCTGGAGGAGGTCGGTCACCTCGTGGAGCTGTCCGACGACGGCTTTGCGGCGCAGGCCGCCTCCGCACTGGGCGTCCCACTTGCGGAACATCGTGGTCGTCGTCTCCAGGAGTTCCAGTTCCTGTGGGGAGAGGCGGCCTCGGGCGCGGCTGGTGGGGAGTGAGCCGGTGTCGCGGGGGGTGCTCGGCGGGGAGGGGACGAGCCAGCGCTGCATGGGCTCGATGAGGGTGGGCCCGGCGGAGAGGGCGAGGGAGGTGCCGAGGAAGCCGCGGCGGGCGAGCATGAGGTCGCTGCGGGAGAACTCGCTGAGCAGGGCGATGGTCTGGGGGCCGGTCCAGGGGAGGTCGACGCCGCCGGCGGACGGGGACTGGCGGGCGGCGCGCAGTCCGAGGTCCTCGACGGAGACGACGCAGCCGAACCGTTCGGAGAACAGCTCGGAGAGGATGCGCGGGATGGGCTCGCGGGGGTTCTCGCCGTCGAGCCAGCGGCGGACGCGGGAGGTGTCGGTGGAGATGTGGTTGGCACCGAGCTGGCGGGCGCGGCGGTTGACCTGGCGGGCGAGTTCGCCCTTGGACCAGCCGCTGCGCACGAACCAGGAGGTGAGCAGCTCGTTGGGGCGCTTGTCCGCGCTCGATCCGCTGCCTTCGTTGCCGCTCACTGGAACGCCCCCATCCCTGAGACCACTTGCCGTACGGACAGCGTCGCCCGTACTGCGCCAAGCCTTATCAGAATGCCGGTAAATAGCCCTGCCGTCCGGTGTTTGTCACCCTTCGAACGGAAGGACGACTTGCCTCCGGCATACCCACAGGTGCGTGTACCCCCAGGCCCCGCACACTCAAAGTAATCCTACGATCACCCGTCCGGCCATGGCGTTCGGGGAATCGCCACCATTCGCCACCCCTTCGGATGAACTCAGGGTGGCGTGTACGCGATTGACTTGACGCGGGACAGCCGGAGGGGACGAAAGGATGCACTCGGGGGCGCGCACCGCCAGCTTCACCACCCCTGTGCTTCAGTGCGCCGCCCCGCTCCGACGGCATCCCGGAGATCATGAGTACGGAGAGTCACGCCCCGCACCCTTTGCGTGACCACCGGTGCGTCGGACCCGTTGGAGGGGGCATGGGCTTCACGATCGGCGGCATTCGCGAGATCCGTTCCGGCGCGCGCAGGCGCGGTCGCTCCCCCGAGTGCACGGCCATCGCCGAGTTCACGGGCCTGTGGAGATGGGACGTCGCCCCCGGCGCCCACATCCTGGCGGGCGCCTGCTCCTGCGGCCGCCCCTGCCGCACCCCGGGTGCACACCCCCTCGACCACACCCCCCACCTCCCCGCCGGCGCCACCCTCGACGAGGTCACGTCCCTCTGGTCCGACCTCCCCGACGCCACCGTCATGCTCCCCGTCGGCCACACCTTCGACGTCATCGAGGTCGCCGAAGCAGCGGGCCGCCGCGCGTTAATCCGCCTGGAACGCATGGGCCTCCCCCTGGGCCCGGTAGCGGCGACCCCTGAAGGCCGCGCCCACTTCTTCGTGGCCCCAGGGGCAGCGTGCTCCCTCCCCGACCTCCTGTACCGCATGGGCTGGGACGACCCGACAGCGCTGGACCTACGGGGCCTGGGCAAGGGTTCCTACATCACGGCCCCACCCTCGGACAGAGCGGGCCTGGGCCCGGTGACGTGGCTCCGCCCCCCGGACCTGGACTCGGCGACGAAGCCACCGGCGGCGAGGCTGCTGCTGGGGACGCTGGCGTACGTGGCACACAGGTCGAGGGCGTGAAGAACGCCGAAGTGCCCGCTCCCAGAACGGAACGGGCACTTTAGAACGAGCGGCGAGGTGTGGTCTTTCAGGGGCGCGGGGCTGTGTTCAATTTGCGGCTTCCGCCGCGTGGGCGCGAGCGACCACAACGCACCCGCAGCCGCCGAACGACAGAACCCGGCACCCCAGTAGGCACCCCTAGTCCCCGATAAGCGCATCGACGAACGCCTCAGGCTCGAACGGCGCCAGATCGTCCGCCCCCTCCCCCAGCCCGATCAACTTCACCGGCACCCCCAGCTCCCGCTGCACCGCCACCACGATCCCGCCCTTGGCGGTCCCGTCCAGCTTCGTCAGCACGATGCCCGTGATGTCGACGACCTCGGCGAACACCCGGGCCTGAACGAGCCCGTTCTGCCCAGTGGTCGCGTCGAGAACGAGCAGCACCTCATCGAGCGGCGCCTGCTTCTCGACGACCCGCTTGACCTTCCCCAGCTCATCCATGAGCCCGGTCTTGGTGTGCAGCCGCCCGGCGGTGTCGATGAGGACGACGTCGACCCCCATCTCCTTGCCCTCCTTCACCGCGTCGAAGGCGATGGAGGCAGGGTCACCCCCCTCGGGCCCGCGCACGGTGTACGCCCCGACCCGCTCCCCCCACGTCTGCAACTGATCGGCGGCGGCGGCACGAAACGTATCCGCAGCCCCGAGCACGACGGTCCGCCCGTCGGCGACGAGCACTCGCGCCAGCTTCCCCGTCGTCGTCGTCTTCCCGGTCCCGTTGACCCCGACGACCATGACGACACCCGGCTTGCGTCCCTCCGGCTCGGTCCGGACCGCGCGGTCCACGTCCGTGCCGACCAGCTTGAGCAGTTCCTCGCGCAGCAGCCCGCGCAGCTCGTCCGGCGTCCGGGTGCCGAGCACCTTCACGCGCTCGCGGAGTCCGTCGACGAGTTCCTGGGTCGGCATGACACCGACGTCGGCGGTGAGCAGGATCTCCTCGATCTCGTCCCACGTGTCGTCGTCGAGGTGCTCGCGCGACAGCAGCGTGAGCAGCCCCTTGCCGAGGGCGTTCTGGGAGCGGGAGAGCCGGGCGCGGAGGCGGACGAGGCGGCCTGCGGTGGGCTCGGGGACCTCGATCGCGGGAGCGGCGGGCTCCTCGGCGACCGGCAGGTCGACTTCCTCTATGGTGCGCCGCTCTTCGTCGCGCGGCGTCTCGGCCTCGTCCCCGACGTGCGGTTCGGCCGGCGGCGCGGTCAGGTCGGGCGTGACGGACGGCGGCGGAGCGGGCAGCGACTTCTTGCGCCGCCCCCCGACCACGAGCCCGCCGATCGCACCGAGCAGGACGACGGCGATGATGACTACAAGGATGACGGTTTCCATAACCCGTCCAGTATGCGTGACCTCTCCCGTCCCGCACGGTCCCCGGCACCGCCGTGCCGTACCCCTGGTTACCTGACGTCCTGTCAGCTATGGTCCCGTCCCCACTGCCGTAGGCGACGAAGGGGTCCGCCATGCCCGTCTCCGTGCTCCGCTTCAACCTGGCCGCGCCGGGTGCCACCCCCGCCGAGCTGGCGGCCCGCTATCAGGCGGCCCTGCGGATGGCCGTCCATGCCGACGCGCACGGGGTGACGACCGTGCAGACCGAGGAGCACCACGGCGCCGAGAACAACTGGCTGCCGTCGCCGTTCACGTTCGCGGGGGCAGTGCTGGGGGCGACGCAGCGCCTCGCGGTGACCGTCTCGGCCGCCATCGGCCCCCTTCACGACCCGCTGCGCCTCGCCGAGGACATCGCCGTCCTCGACCTCCTGAGCGCCGGGCGCCTCATGACGGTCGTCGGCATCGGCTACCGGCGTGCGGAGTACGACCGGGCGGGTGTCCCGTGGGAGCGGCGGGGCCGTCTCCAGGACGAGTTGCTGGAGACCCTCCTGAAGGCGTGGACGGGCGAGGAGTTCACGTACCGGGGCCGCACGGTACGCGTCACCCCGCGCCCTGCGACGTCCCCCCACCCGCTCCTCCTGGTCGGCGGTTCTTCGGAAGCCGCCGCCCGCCGAGCCGCCCGCCTCGGCCTCCCGTTCTTCCCCAGCGCCCACCTCCCCCACCTGGAGACCTACTACAAGGAACGCCTGACGGAGTACGGCACCGACGGCTGGACCCTGATGCCCCCCGCCGAGACCCCCCTCCTCCACCTCTCGGAGAACCCCGACGCCACCTGGTCCGCCTACGGCCACCACTTCCTCCACGAGGCCCGCACGTACGCCTCCTGGCAGTCGACCGGCATCCACTCGGTGGTCCGCTCCGCCGCGACAACGGTCGACGACCTCCGCGCAGAGGGCATCTACCGCATCCTCACCCCGGACGACTGCCTCACCCAGGGCCTCGACAACCTCGTCCTCCACCCCTTGGCCGGCGGCATGCCTGTGGAGGAGGGGTGGCGGAGCCTGCGGCTGTTCACGGAGCGGGTGTTGCCGGAGGCCGGGGCTTGAGGGTGGCACCGGTGTTTGAATGTGCGGCCCATGAGCCTCTGCGTAGACGTATTCATGCGGGACGAGACCGGC
Source organism: Streptomyces sp. S6 (assembly GCF_054880855.1). NCBI lineage: Bacteria > Bacillati > Actinomycetota > Actinomycetes > Kitasatosporales > Streptomycetaceae > Streptomyces > Streptomyces sp. S6. The sequence goes on from NZ_JBTYMC010000020.1 coordinate 23,190, forward strand.
GAGCGCCGCATCCTCGGCGTGCCGGCCGGCTTCGAGAGCCGGCACGCCACGGTGTGGGGTTCGGCGACCGTACGGTCCCTGGGCGCGCGCCTCTTCCCCGTGCTGGCCGACGGCGATCTGTACGTGGAGGCCGCGGACGTATCGGAGCTCCTGCGCGAGGTCCTGCTGCTGCGGGAGCATCTCGATCTGGCCGCCACCAACACCGAACGGCCCAGGGGGCTGGAGGAGCACCGGTCAGGAGATCGGCGGTGGGGTCGTCATCTGGTGAGTCGTCCCGGACACAGAACCGCCGCCCCCGGCGGACCGGGAGCGGCGGACGTGTTCGGGGAGAGGGACAGCGGGGATTGGGTCCCTCTCCCCGGGCTCGGGGGGGGCGGTCAGCCCATTTCCTCCAGGGACTTGCCCTTGGTCTCCTTGACGTACCGGAGGACGAAGGGGATGGAGAGGGCGGCGAAGACCGTGTAGATGATGTAGGTGGCCGAGAGGTTCCAGTCGGCCAGGGACGGGAAGCTCGCGGTGATGGCCCAGTTGGCGATCCACTGCGCGGAGGCGGCCACGCCGAGTGCGGCTGCACGGATGCGGTTGGGGAACATCTCGCCGAGGAAGACCCAGACGACGACACCCCAGGACAGGGCGAAGAAGAGGACGAAGATGTGGGCGGCGACGAGGGCCGTCCAGCCCTGGGCGGTGGGGAGCTTGCCGTCGACGAGGTCGTAGGAGAAGGCCCAGGCCTCCAGCGCCAGGCCGATCACCATGCCGATGGAGCCGATGAGGGCGAGGGGCTTGCGGCCCACCCGGTCGACGAAGATCATCGCGATGACCGTGCCGACGATGTTGATGATCGACGTCGTGAAGGAGTAGAAGAACGAGTCGGTCGGGTCGACACCCACGGACTGCCACAGCGTCGAGGAGTAGTAGAACGCGACGTTGATGCCGACGAACTGCTGGAAGACGGAGAGGCCGATGCCGATCCAGACGATCGGCTTGAAGAAGAAGCCCCCGCCGAGCAGGTCCTTGAACGTCGACTTGTGCTCACTGCTCATCGCGTGCTCGATCTCGGCGACCCGCGCGTCCAGATCCGCGCTCTCCCCCTCGACCTCCGCGAGGATCTCCCGCGCCCGCTCCCGCTTGCCCACGGACAGCAGGAACCGCGGCGACTCGGGGATCGCGAAGGACAGCAGCCCGTACAGCACCGCCGGTACGACCATCACACCCAGCATGACCTGCCACGCCTCGATGCCCATCAGCTTCCCGCGCTGGTCACCGCCGGCCGCGTTCAGCAGCCCCCAGTTGACGAGCTGCGAGATCGCGATGCCGATGACGATCGCGGCCTGCTGGAAGGAGCCGAGGCGTCCCCGGTACGCGGGCGGTGCGACCTCGGCGATGTAGGCGGGGCCGATGACGGACGCCATCCCGATGGCGAACCCGCCGACGACCCGCCACAGCGCGAGGTCCCACAGCGCGAACGGCAGCGCGGACCCGACGGCGGAGACGGTGAACAGCACGGCGGAGATCTGCATGCACCGGATACGGCCGATCCGGTCGGCGATCCGCCCCGCGGTCGCCGCCCCGATCGCACAGCCGATCAGCGCGATGGCGATGACCTGTGCGAGCGCGGCGGAGCCGATGTCGTAGCGGTCCCGGATCGCCTCGACGGCGCCGTTGATGACGGAGCTGTCGTACCCGAAGAGGAAGCCGCCCATCGCGGCGGCAGCGGCGATGAAGATGACGTGCCCGAGATGGTCGGGATGAGCCGGGGCTCCCGCCTTTGTTCCCTGCGCTGTGCTGGTCACGATCAACTCCTCGGGCCTCCGGCAACGCTGCCGGCCTCAGTCAGCCCTTCCAGTGGCGCACAGCACGCCGCCGCCCACCACCTGAAGGGAAAAGCAACGCCCCAGAGGCTATGCCTTCAAGTTCTGAAGTTCCAAGGTGGGGTGATGTGAGAAAGCAGGCACTGACTACGGGGAATGCGCGAGGAGTGTGTTCAAGTCTTGAAGACTCATCGCAGCCGCTGCGAGATCACCTTCGACACCCCGTCCCCCTGCATCGACACCCCGTACAGCGCGTCGGCGACCTCCATCGTCCGCTTCTGGTGCGTGATGACGATCAGCTGCGACGACTCCTGAAGCTCCTGCATGATCCGGATCAGCCGCTGGAGGTTCGTGTCGTCGAGGGCCGCCTCCACCTCGTCCATCACGTAGAACGGGCTCGGCCGCGCCTTGAAGATCGACACCAGCAGCGCGACGGCCGTCAGCGACCGTTCCCCGCCCGACAGCAGCGACAGCCGCTTCACCTTCTTCCCCGGCGGACGCGCCTCGACATCCACCCCGGTCGTCAGCATGTTGTCGGGGTCCGTCAGGATCAGCCGCCCCTCACCGCCCGGGAAGAGCCGCCCGAACACCCCCTCGAACTCCCGCGCGGTATCCCGGTACGCCTCGCTGAAGACCTGCTCGACCCGCTCGTCGACCTCCTTCACGACCTGGAGGAGATCCGTGCGCGTCTTCTTCAGGTCTTCAAGCTGCTCGCTGAGGAACTTGTGCCGTTCCTCCAGCGCCGCGAACTCCTCAAGCGCCAGCGGGTTCACCTTTCCGAGCTGCTGGTACGCCCGTTCGGCCGCCTTCAGCCGCTTCTCCTGCTCGGCGCGGACGAACGGCACCGGCTGGGGATCCTCCTGCGGCTCCTCCCCCTCCGCCGGGGGTGACGGCGGGACGAGCTGGTGCGGGCCGTACTCCGTGACGAGGCCCTCCGGTTCGACGCCGAGTTCCTCCAGCGCCTTCGTCTCGACCTGCTCGATCCGCATCCGCTTCTCGGCGCCGAGCACCTCACCCTTGTGCACCGAGTCGGTCAGCTTGTCCAACTCGCCCTTGAGGTCCCGGCCGACAGTGCGTTCCGCCGCCAACTCCTGTTCCCTCACGGCTTTTTCGGCCTCAGCCTCGGCGCGTTCGGCTTCCGCCGTGCGGACCGACTCCTCCACGTGGGCGAGGAGTTGGCGCGCACCCTGCGCGATGGCGCCGGCCACCTCCGCCTCGTACTTCAGACGGCGTTGCCGTTGTTCCGCCCTCGACCTCGCGTCACGCTCCGCTTTCGCCGCGCGGTCCAGCGAATCCGCCCTGCCTGCGAGGGCCTTGACGCGTTCCTCGTGGGTGCGGGCCTGGAGGCGGGCCTCCATCTCCGTCTGGCGTGCGTTCGCGCCGTCCGCGGCGAGGCGGTCGCGGGTGGAGGTGTCGGGTTCCTCCTCGACCGGGGACTCCTCGGTGACGGCGAGGCGTTCGGCTAGGATCTCGACTTCTTCCAGGGCCTTTTCGAGGGCGTCCTGTGCTCGGACGGCTGCCGCTGTGGCTCTTTCCGCTTCACCTGCTGCGCCTCTCGACTGGCCTGCGAGGCGGCCGAGTTGTTGGGCGACGGTGGATTTCTCCTTGTCGGCGGCTCGTCTGCGGTCGGTCAGGCTTTCCAGCAACTCGGCACATTCTGCGCGGTGTTGCTTTGCGGTGGCTTGTTGTTCCGCCAACTCCTCGCAGCTTGCGGCCAGTTCCTCCAGCTCCGCTGCGGCTTCGTCCACCGACGCCTGGACTTCGAGGAGGCTGGGGGCGCCGGCGGAGCCGCCGTGGGCGAGGTGGGCTGAGAGGAGGTCGCCTTCGGTGGTGACTGCGGTCAAGTGAGGGTGGGTGCGGATGAGTTGTTCGGCTTGGTCGAGGGTGTCCACTACGGCGGTGTTGTGGAGGAGGTGGTGGATTGCAGGGAGGAGGTGGGAGGGTGCGCGGACGAACTCGGTCGCAATAGGCAGTCCGGCGGGTGCGGGATCGTCGTGGCTGGTCGCGCCCACGCGGCGGTAGCCGCAGATCGAACACAGCCCCGCGCCCCTAAAAACCTCACCTCCCGTCAGTAGAAAAGTTGCCCTGCCTCCGTCCTGCTTGCGCAGCAGCCTGATCGCCTCCGCCGCCGCCCCCGGACTGCTCACCGCCACCGCGTCCGCCGCCGCCCCGAACGCCGCTGCCAACGCGATCTCGTACCCCGGCCTGATCGTCAACAGCTCTGCCGCCGGGCCCAGTACACCTGTCAGCCGGTCCTTCGCCGCCAGCACTATCCCCGTGCCGTCCTTGCGGCGAAGCCCCAGCGACAACGCCTCGTGCCTCGCCTTCGTCGCCGCCCGTTCACGCTCCGCCGTGGTCGTCGCCTCGCGCGCCGCGCTCAACGCGGCCTCTGCCTCGGAGAGTTCGCGTTTCGCCACTGCATGCGCCTCGGCCAACTCCGCGTCGTCCGCATCGAGTCCGTCCACCTCCGCCTTCAGCGCCTCGTACTCCTCCTGGGCCGTGACCGCCCTCTCCTGGGCCTCGTCGCGGGCCGCGGTCAGGCGGTCGATCTCGGACTGGGCCGAAGTGGCGCGGGAGCGGGCCGCGTTGACCTGGCCGGTGAGGCGGGCGAGGTGTTCGCGGTGGTCGGCGATGGTGCGGGCGGCGTCTTTGAGGCGGCGCTCTTCGGTGGCCAACTCGCGTTCGAGGTCGGCTCGGTGGGAGACGGTGTCTTCGAGGGCGCGTTCGGCGGCTTCGAGGGCGGCCTCCAGTTCCGCTTCCTGTTCACGGACTCGGGCCGCTTCCCGTTCGAGGTCCTCGGGGTCGCGACCCCGGCGTTCCTCGGGGGGTGCGGAGGTGGCGCTCTTCACGCGGGCGTCGGCGAGGGAGATGGTGCCCCGGACGCGTTCGGCGAGCTGGGAGAGTTCGTGCCAGGTCGCTTGCGCGCGCTGGAGGCGCGGGGTGAGGCGGCGGACCTCGTCTTCGAGGTGGGCCTCGCGCTGGAGGGCCTTCTTGAGGTCCTGTTCGGCCGCGTCCTTGCGTTCCTTGAGTGCCGCCTCGTCGGCGATCTCCGTCTGGAGGGCCGCGCGGAGGCGGACCAGGTCGTCGGCGAGGAGGCGCAGGCGGGCGTCACGCAGGTCGGCCTGGATGACGGCGGCACGGCGGGCGACGGCGGCCTGTCGGCCGAGCGGCTTGAGCTGGCGGCGGAGTTCGTCGGTGAGGTCCTGGACGCGGGAGAGGTTGGCCTGCATCGCGTCGAGCTTGCGCAGCGCCTTCTCCTTGCGCTTGCGGTGCTTGAGGACGCCCGCCGCCTCCTCGATGAACGCGCGGCGGCCCATGGGGTCGGCGTGCAGGACGGAGTCCAGCTGGCCCTGGCCGACGATGACGTGCATCTCGCGGCCGATGCCGGAGTCGCTCAACAGGTCCTGGATGTCGAGGAGCCGGCAGGTGTCGCCGTTGATCTGGTACTCGCTGGAGCCGCCCCGGAACATGATCCGGGTGATCGTGACCTCGGCGTACTCGATGGGCAGGGCGCCGTCGGAGTTGTCGATGGTGAGGGACACCTCGGCGCGACCGAGCGGAGGGCGCCCGGTGGTGCCGGCGAAGATGACGTCCTCCATCTTGCCGCCGCGCAGGGATTTCGCGCTGTGCTCACCCATGACCCAGGTGAGGGCGTCGACGACGTTCGACTTTCCCGACCCGTTGGGCCCCACGACGCAGGTGATCCCCGGTTCGAACCGGAGGGTGGTCGCGGAGGCGAACGATTTGAACCCACGGAGGGTCAGGGCCTTGAGGTGCACGCCGTCGGACTCTACCCGCCGGGTTCGCACCGGTCGGTGAACGCCGGGCGGCCTCGCGGTTTCGCGGGTGAACGCGCCGGGCACACCACACGTTAAAGAGAAGGGGCAGGGCGCAGGCGGGGGAAAGAAAAGAAGGGACGCCGAAGCGTCCCTTGCAGATCTTGACAACTCAAAGCGGTGCCGTAGAGCGGTGCAGCAGCGATCAGGTGAACGCGGGCTCCGGCTGGTGTGCGTCGATGCTCTCCATGAGCCTGTCGTGAGAAGCGGCAGCCGTCAGAGCGTCGTTCTCGGCCTGGATACGGCCGAGTTCGGATTCCAGATCCTGGACGCGCTGCTGGAGCCGTCGCATCTCGGCGAGGAGTCGCGGGTCGGAACCGCCGACGTAACCGAGAAGCGCCTTTGCCATGATGGATGGTCCTCCACACTGAGTGACCGACCGAGACGGTGTGGGTCGTGAGGGATTCGCACCCGACCTCTGGGCAGGATCTGTTGTTGCTGCCGTTCATCCATGCCAAACAGCTAGGTGCGCGGGGTTCCCTCAGAGTCTCACCAAAAAGTTTGACGGTCAACACGATCACACGCCGTGCGGAGCGCTCCGCGGGATCCGCACGGCGGCGGGGAACGGCGGCGCGGGCCTCGCGCGGCCGGAGGGTGTGACGGTCACAGTTGAACGGGGAGCCTGCCAGAGCGCGCCCTTCTTGGCAACCACCTGCTTCTTTCTCTCCGACGCCCCCGACGCCGCCCCTCCTGACGGCCCCCCGGGGCGCCCGGCGTCACCGGATCGCGAAGCCGTCGTACCCGCCTCGTGGTGTGTCCCAAATCTCGGTGACGCCGTCCACGCGGCCGGGCGTGTCGTCGCCTGTCAGCCAGTCGAGCAGCCCTTCGCAGTCACCACGGGTCCCCTCGGCGACGACTTGTACGCGCCCGTCGGCCAAATTGAGAGCAAAACCACTCAGCCCTCCGATCTCCAGCGCCTTGGCCCGCGTGAACCAGCGGAATCCCACGCCCTGTACGTGTCCTCGGACCCAGGCGACCAGTCGTGCATCCTCACTCATAGAGGCAACCTAACCGGCCCGATGTAGCGCAGGACACTTCCTCCCCTGGCGTCATGGGGTACCGTCCCCACCCGGACGAAACGCACCCGTTCGAGTGATTCAGGGACGGGTACGCCGCAGGACGAGGAAGGCCGGACATGGGACGCCACCGACGCTCAGGCGCCGAGACCCCTGCGGAGGGTGCCGCGAGCCACGTCCAGGGCATGGGCACTCCGCTCTCGGAGGCGTACGCCGACGCCAACGCGCGCAGCGCCGAGTACCTGTACGGAACGGGGGCGGACGGGGGCACCGATGCCGACGGTCCGCGCCGGCGTCGTCAAAGCGGCAGGCGGAAGAGTGTGCGGGCCGGGTTGCTCGGGGTGTCCGTGGCGGTCGCGCTCGGGGCGGTCGCCGTGACGTCGGGGGTCGTTCCGGGGCTGGAGAGCTACCGGCTCGGCGGGGGCAGCTCCTCGGACGCCTCCGGAGGGCGGGCCCAGGTCTCGGACTCGCCGACCAACGCGGCTTCCGAGCAGGGGGGTGCGGTGCCGGGGGCGTCCGTGCCGTCGGCGTCGCCCTCTCCGGAGAAGGAGAAGCGGGCGGCGGAGAAGAAGGTGGCTGAGGCGAAACCTTCCGCCAGTCCGTCCGAGGCGCCGGTGGAGGAAGCTTCCGCCCCTGCTCCCGCTCCCGCGAAGAAGTCGGCCGCCCCTGAGGCGCCGGCCGCGCGGCAACCCGACAGCTCCAAGGCGTCGGCCGCCGTCTCGTCGGAGCTTCAGGCTGCCGCCCAGGTGCTCGTGCTGGTCAACGAGGAGCGGGCGAAGGTCGGTTGCAGCGCGCTCTCCGCGAACAGCGCTCTCGCCGAGCTCGCCCGGAAGTTCAGCGAGGACATGGCCGCGCGCGGGTTCTTCGACCACACCGACCCCGACGGCAAGTCCCCCTGGGACCGGGCCGCCGCAGCCGGGATCAGCGATCTCGCGGGCGAGAACATAGCCCGCGGGCAGGGCGATCCCGCCGCCGTGATGGAGGCGTGGATGAACAGCCCCGGCCACAAGGCGAACATCCTGAACTGCGACTTCAAGACGCTGGGCGTGGGGGTGCACTTCGGTTCGGGCGGGCCGTGGTGGACGCAGGACTTCGGCTACTGACGACGCGCACACAGGAAAGTGCGCTAACCCTGAGAAAGTGCAACCTGTCGGTAAGCGCTGATGTCCCTTACCCTTTTCCTATGACCAGCGCCCAGGAGACTCCCATCGAGGAGCTGCCGTTCAACGTGTTCGCCCGAGCCTGTCCCTCCCGGACCACCCTCGAACACGTCACCGGCCGCTGGGGCGGACTGACCCTCGGCGCCCTCCACGAAGGCTCCCTGCGCTTCAACGAACTCCGCCGCCGCGTGGACGGCGTCAGCGAGAAGATGCTCTCCCAGACCCTCCACGCCCTGGAACGCGACGGCCTGGTCCACCGCGAGGCCCAGCCCACCAACCCCCCACGCGTCGACTACGAACTCACCCCCCTCGGCCACCAGGTCGCCGCCCGCCTCCTCTCCCTCATCACCCTCGTCGAGGGCCACATGGACGAGGTCATGACGGCGCGTGTCCGGTACGACGAGACACACGGCGACCGCTGAGACACCGTGGACGCGGCCGATCAACGGACCGGAACTCGCAGGTCACGCCGGGTACTTCGACCAGCCGAGCCACTTCGTGTGCCGCGCCGACGGGGAGATCATCGCGAGCCGGACACCGGAGGGCGAAGCGCATGATCGCCTACCCCACCTCGCGGGACGCGCCCGCGCGCACCGACACACCAGCACGCCGCGACGGCACCACCGCGTGGGCGCGAACAACCACGACGCACCCGCACCCGCCGACCGGCAAGCCCCGTCGACGCCCCCGCACGACCTCGCGCCCCTACCCCGCGACCCGCGGCGCCCGCTGGCACCTCGGGCAGAAGTAGCTCGACCGGTTCATCCAGGCCCGCCGGGCCATCGGCGTCCCGCAGCGGTTGCACGGTTCGCCCTCGCGGCCGTACGCGTCGAGGGAGCGGTCGAAGTAGCCGGATTCGCCGTTGACGTTGACGTAGAGGCTGTCGAAGCTGGTGCCGCCGACGGAGAGGGCGGCGTTCATGACGTCGCGGACGTGGCCGAGGAGTTCGGTGGTGCGGGGGCGGGTGAAGCCAGGGGTGGGGCGGTCGTAGTGGAGGCGGGAGCGCCAGAGCGCCTCGTCCGCGTAGATGTTGCCGACGCCGCTGATCAGGGACTGGTCCAGCAGAGCGCGTTTGATGGTGGTGCGCTTGCGTCGGAGGGCCTGGTGGAACGCCTCGTCGTCGAAGAGGGGGTCCAGCGGGTCGCGGGCGATGTGGCCGATGACGTCCGGGAGGCCGTCGTCCGTCGTGTCGTGGAGGGAGAGACCGCCGAAGGTGCGCTGGTCCACGAAACGGAGTTCCGTCTCGACCTCGTCCGCGAAACGGACCCTGATGCGCAGGTGCTTCTCGTCGGCGGTGTCCGGGGGCTGGACAAGGAGCTGGCCGCTCATGCCGAGGTGCGCGAGGATCGCCTGGCCGCTGTCCGCGAGGGGCAGCCACAGGTATTTGCCGCGCCGGGAGGGTGTGCCGATGCGGTGGCCCTTCAGCCGGTGCGCGAAGTCGTCCGCGCCGGCGAGATGACGGCGGACGGCTCTCGCGTGGAGCACCTCCGCGTCGGCGACCGTACGCCCGGCCACCCACCGTTCCAGACCCCGCCGGACGACCTCGACCTCGGGCAACTCGGGCATGGCACTCCCCGGATGTGAGCCGAGCGCCCGGCCCCGGCGAGGGGGCGGGCGCTCGGTCGGCTGTTCTCTTACGCGGAGGCGGACTCGGCGTCGGTGGCGGCCTCCTCGGCCGCCGCCTCTTCCTGTTTGATCCGTTCGTCCGCGGCGGCGCGAATCGCACGCCACGCGGACTCGGCGGCTTGCTGCTCCGCCTCCTTCTTGCTGCGGCCGGTGCCGGTGCCGTACGAGACGCCTCCGACGCGGGCGGCAGCAGTGAAGGTCTTCTCGTGGTCGGGACCGGTCTCCGTGACCAGGTACTCGGGGACTCCGAGCCCTTCGGTCGCGGTGAGCTCCTGGAGGCTGGTCTTCCAGTCCAGGCCGGCACCGAGGTTCGAGGACTTCTCGATGAGCGGGTCGAACAGGCGGTGAACCAGTTCGGAGGCCGCGTCGAGGCCCTGGTCGAGATAGACCGCGCCGATCACCGCTTCGAGGGTGTCGGCGAGGATGGACGCCTTGTCCCGGCCGCCCGTGCCCTCTTCACCCCGGCCGAGCCGGATGAAGGAGCCGAGGTCGAGGCCGCGGCCGACTTCCGCCAGTGCGCGTGAGTTGACCACCGCGGCCCGCAGCTTGGCCAGTTGGCCTTCGGGCAGGTCGGGGTGGGTGGTGTACAGCGTGTCGGTGACGACGAGACCGAGCACGGAGTCCCCGAGGAACTCCAGCCGCTCGTTCGTCGGCAGACCGCCGTTCTCGTACGCGTAGGAACGGTGCGTCAGCGCACGCACCAGAAGGGCGGACTCCAGCTGATAGCCGAGCCGCCCTTCCAGAAGCGTGTGGGACGAGGCCGTGTTGTCCGCAGAGTTTTTCTTCGGCGTGGACACAGTGCCTCTCACCAGCCTCAGACTTCGAGGACCTGGCGCTTGTTGTAGGTGCCGCAAGACGGGCACGCGATGTGCTGCTGCTTGGGCTCGTGGCAGCGCTCGCACGCAACCAGGGGGGTGACCGCAGCCTTCCACTGCGACCGGCGGTGGCGCGTGTTGCTGCGCGACATCTTCCGCTTCGGAACAGCCACGGCTACTTCTCCTGCTTCTCGTCGACGCCGGTTTCAGCGCCGCTGATCTTGTCCTTCTCGTCGGATTCGAGCGAACCCGAGAGTTCCTGCAATGCCGCCCAACGGATGTCGACGGCGTCGTGGTGGTGACCGGGGTCGTCCGCGAGCCGCACTCCGCACTCGGAGCACAGGCCCTGGCAGTCTTCCCGGCACACCGGCTGCATCGGCAGTGCGAGCACCACCGCGTCCCGCAGCACGGGTTCGAGGTCGAACAGGCCGTCCTCGATGAAGAGCGTGTCCTCGTCGTCCTCGGCGTCGTCGTCGGGTTCCGCCTGTTTCGGGCGGCCCCGCTCATCGGCGTCGGGGTACGAGAACATCTCCTGGAACTCCGCGTCGAGATCGAACTCGACCGGCTCCAGACACCTTACGCACTCCCCTTCGGCCTGTGCACGGGCGGTGCCTGTGACAAGCACCCCTTCCATGACGGACTCCAGGCGGAGTTCCAGTTCGAGGGGGGCGCCTTCCGGCACCCCGACGACTCCTTGGATCCCGAGATCCTTGGGGGCGTCGATCTCACGGGTCAGGCGCTTGAGCGCGCCAGGACGCCGGCCCAGCTCGTGCGTGTCGAACACGAGGGGGTTGCGGTGGTCGAGGCGGGCGTTCGCGGCCATTCCTGTTTCTGATCTCTTCCGAACTGGAGGGACGCCGCCCAGCGGTGCTTCGGGGCAGCGGTGATCGCGGACGTGCACGCGACCGAAGAGCCAGGATACTGGAGCTTTCTCCCATAGCCCAATCGGGGTCCCGGCTAGAGCCCTCGTCCCTGTTCGTAGGCCCGCAACTGCTCCGGCGTGATCATGCCGGTGTCGAAGAGGCTCGTCTCGTCGAGGGCGTACGACTGCTGGGGCTGGGCTTGCTGCTGAGGCTGCTGGACCTGCGCCTCGTACGCCTGCTGCTGACCGTCGTACCCCTGGTAGGCGCTCGCCGCGTACGGGTCGGCCTGCTGGTAGCCGTACGGGTCCGGCTGCGCGTACGGCTGGTCGTAGCCGCCGTAGCCGTCCTGGTAGCCGTAGGCGGGCTGCTGGTCGTAGCCCTGGACGACGGGCTGCCCGGCGGACGCCGTGGCCTGGGCCGGGATCGGGGTCGAGCCGGTCCGGGAGGACTCCTCACGGTCGGAGAGGGCCGCGAGGTCGGCGAGGTAGTCGGCGTCGGAGGAGTGCTGGTAGGTCGTGTTGTCGTCGGCGAGGGCGCTGAGGTCGTCGCTGGCGATCCGGCCGTGCAGTTTGTCGCGGCCCCGGCCGACGGCCTCCAGCGTCTTGGCGAGGACCGCCTCGAAGGCGCCCAGCTTGGCGTCGACGTAGCTGTCGGCGTCCTTGCGGAGGGTCTCGGGGTCGTGGCTGCGCTCGGGGGCGTCCTCGTCCTCGTAGCCGTTCTCGTCCAGGCCGGGGCCCGTGCCGAGGAGCTTCTCGCGGCCCCGGCCGACCGAACCGAGGGTCTTGGTGAGGACGACCTCGAAGTTGGCGAGCTTGGAGTCGACGTACTCGTCGGCCTCGGCGCGGACCTCGTCGGCCTCCTGGCGGGCCTCCGTAAGGATGCGGTCGGCCTCGGCCTGGGAGCGGCGGGCGACCTCCGTGCCGGAGATCAGCGAGCCGCGCTCGGCGTGCGCGGTGGTGATGATCCGGTCCGCCTCCTGGCGGGCCTGCTCGACCATCTGGTCACGGTCGCCGATCAGCTCCTGGGCCTGGGCGAGGGAGTCGGGCAGCGCGGCCCGGACCTCCTCCAGCAGGGCGAGCAGGTCGGCGCGGTTGACCACGCACGAGGCCGACATGGGCATCGACCTCGCACCGGACACCGCGGCGACGATCTCGTCCAGCTTCTTCTGTACGTCCACCTAGGCTCGCCACTCTCTACCGCTGTGTTGGAGACGGACAAGGCGACTGTAGCCTCCGACGCCCCATCAGTCCTTGCGCAGGCGCTCGTTGAGCGCTTCCAGGACGACCGGCGGCACGAGGTGCGCGATGTCACCGCCCCAGTTCGCGACCTCCTTGACGAGCGAGGAGGACAGGAAGCTGTAGGTCGGGTTGGTGGGCACGAACAGGGTCTCGACGCCGGTGAGGCCGTTGTTCATCTGGGCCATCTGCAACTCGTAGTCGAAGTCGCTGACCGCTCTGAGGCCCTTGACGATCGCCGGGATGTCCCGCTGTTTGCAGAAGTCGACCAGCAGGCCGTGGAAGGACTCCACGCGGACGTTGCCGTACTCGGCGGTGACCTGGCGGATCAGGTCGATCCGCTCCTCGACCTCGAAGAGGCCGTTCTTCGCCTTGTTGATCATCACCGCGACGTACACCTCGTCGTAAAGGCGGGAGGCGCGGGAGATGATGTCGAGGTGTCCGTTGGTGATGGGGTCGAACGACCCGGGGCAGACGGCGCGGCGCACTGGTGGTCCCTCGCTCTCCGGTCCGGTCATCGTGCGTCTTCGCACGTGGCGTTGGCGCCCGTGGCGGTGTCGTCGCCCGTGGCGGCGCGACCGTACCAAAACGTCCCTTCGCCGTAGCGACGGGCCTTGACCGGCTCGAACCCCTCCGGCCAGTGGAACTCTCCGCCTCTGGTGCTGCGTTCCACGGTGACGATCGCGTCGGGTGCGAGCCAGCGTTCCGTGCGGAGTGTGAGGAGGATCTCGCGAAGATCGTGATCTGTGACGGCGTACGGGGGGTCGAGGAAGACGATGTCGTACGGGGTGGCGGGGGGTGCCTGGACGATCTGTTCGGCCTTGCCCTGTCTGACCTCGGCGCCGGGGAGGGCGAGGTTCCTGACGTTCTCGCGGATGGACTTGACGGCTTTGGGGTCGGTCTCCACCAGGAGGGTGTGGGCCGCGCCCCGGGAGAGGGCCTCCAGGCCGACGGCGCCCGAGCCCGCGTAGAGGTCGAGGACGCGTTCGTCCGTGAAGGGACCGGCGAGCAGGGACTCCCAGGTGGACATGAGGGCTTCGCGTGCCCGGTCGGAGGTGGGGCGGGTACCGGTGCCTGGGGGGACGGCCAGTCGACGTCCGCCGGCGGTGCCGGCGATCACGCGAGTCATCTTGAGGTCCTTGGTCGGGGACGGGTGCGGGTCCAGTGTGGCTCAGCCCTTCTCCAAGTACTGCTCCCGCTCGTCGTCCAGCAGCGCGTCCAGCGCCGTCCGCAGCCCCGGCAGCCCCTCCAGTTCCGGGTTCTCCCCCACCAGCCGGGTCGCCTCGTCCCTGGCCTGCGCGATGACCTCCTCGTCCTCGATGACCTCCAGGACCCGCAGCGAGGAGCGGGCCCCCGACTGGGCCTGGCCGAGCACGTCGCCCTCTCTGCGCTGTTCCAGGTCGATGCGGGACAGCTCGAAGCCGTCCAGTGTGGAGGCGACGGCTGTGAGCCGCTGGCGGGCTGGGCTGGCCTCCGGCATCTCGGTGACGAGGAGACAGAGCCCGGCGGCAGAGCCTCGCCCGACCCGGCCCCTCAACTGGTGGAGCTGGGAGACGCCGAAGCGGTCGGCGTCCATGATGACCATGGCGGTGGCGTTGGGGACGTTGACGCCGACCTCGATGACGGTGGTGGCGACGAGGACGTGGGTCTCGCCGGCCGCGAACCTCCGCATCACCGCGTCCTTGTCGTCGGGGTGCATACGGCCGTGCAGCACCTCCACCTGGATCCCGTGGAGCGGCCCCTTGGAGAGCTGGTCGGCGACGTCCAGCACCGCCAGCGGGGGCCGCTTCTCGCCGTCCGGTGTCTCCTTCTTGGCCTTCTTGGCGTCCTCCTCGTCCCCGATGCGGGGGCACACGACGTACGCCTGATGCCCCTTGCCGACCTCCTCGCGGACGCGTTCCCAGGCGCGCGTGAGGAAGTGGGGTTTGTCGGCGGCCGGCACGACATGCGTGGCGATCGGGGAGCGGCCCGCCGGAAGCTGGTCGAGCACGGACGTCTCCAGATCACCGAAGACGGTCATCGCGACGGTCCTCGGGATGGGCGTGGCCGTCATCACCAGCAGATGCGGCGGCTGCTTCCCCTTCCCCCGCAGCGCGTCCCGCTGCTCCACCCCGAACCGGTGCTGCTCATCGACCACGACCAGCCCCAGATCATGGAACTGCACCTTGTCCTCGATCAGCGCGTGCGTCCCGATGACGATCCCGGCTTCCCCGGTCACCAGATCCAGCAGCGCCTGCCTCCGCGCGGCCATCCCCATCGACCCGGTGAGCACGACCACCTTCGTCGCCCTCTCCGACCCGCCCAGCATCCCGCCCTCGGCCAGATCCCCCATCATCTCCACGACCGACCGGTGATGCTGCTGCGCCAGCACCTCGGTGGGCGCGAGCATCGCGGCCTGCCCACCCGCGTCGACGACGGCGAGCATGGCGCGCAGGGCGACCAGCGTCTTTCCGCTGCCGACCTCCCCCTGAAGCAGCCGGTGCATCGGATGGCTCGTCGCGAGGTCGTCGAAGATTTCGCGGGAGACCTTCTGCTGGCCGTCGGTGAGGGTGAAGGGGAGGCGGTCGTCGAAGGCGGTGAGGAGGCCGTCGGGGGAGGGGACGCGGGGGACGGCGGGGAGGAGGGTGTCGGCGTGGCGGCGGCGGGCGAGGGCGACTTGGAGGACGAAGGCCTCGTCCCATTTGAGGCGGGCGCGGGCGTCGGCGACGTCGGCTTTGGTGTGGGGGCGGTGGATCTTGAGGAGGGCTTCGGGGAGGGGGAGGAGGGCGCGGCCTTCGCGGAGGGTGGGCGGGAGGGGGTCGAGGGCTTCCTGGGCCAGCGGGAGGATCGTCTGGATCGCCTTGGCGAGCTTCCAGGACTCCAGTTTGGCCGTGGCCGGGTAGAGGGGGATCAGGGTGCCCGCCCAGGTTTCCACCGACTCGTCGTCGGCGTCGGTGGTCTTGAGGAGCTGGTAGGCGGGGTGGGCGAGCTGGAGGCGGCGGTTGAAGACGGAGACCTTGCCGGAGAACATCGCGCGGGTGCCGGGGAGGAGTTCCTTGTGGGGTTTGTGCACGCCGTTGCCGAAGAAGACGAGCTGGAGGCGCCCGCTGCCGTCGGTGATGGTGACTTCCAGTCGCTGGCCCTTGCCGCGGGGGGCTTTGGAGGAAGCGAACGTGTGCAGGCGGGCGTCCGCGACCATCGCGACGACCGTCACGTGTTCGTCCATCGGGAGGTCCGCGAGGTGCGTGAGCTGGCCGCGCTCCTCGTATCTGCGCGGATAGTGGTGCAGGAGGTCGCCGACCGTGTGCAGGCCGAGGTTCTCGGCCATCACCTTCGCGGTGGCGGGGCCGAGCACTTTTTTGAGTGGTTCTTCCAGTGCGGGCACGAGATCCATTGCACACCACGCCACTGACAATGCCCGACACGTGTCTTGAAACCCCTGGTCAGACGCGTCGCTTGGGCCCTAGTATGTCGCGCCTCACGCCATCCCTTCCGCGGTCACCTCCCCATTCCGGGACCGCCCGACCCCGCGCCGAAGCACGTCCCCCCACCGGCGCTGCGACGATGGACTCCCAGACCTCACAGTCATCCCAGGCATCCCAGTCACCTCACACGTTCCAGGTCGACCTGCGTGGTCTGGTGGACCTGCTCTCCCATCACCTCTACTCCAGTCCCAGGGTCTACCTCCGCGAGCTGCTCCAGAACGCCGTGGACGCGATCACCGCCCGGCAGGCGGAGGATCCCGGGGCCCCGGCGCGCGTGCGGCTGTTCACGGACGGCACTCAGCTTCGGGTGGAGGACTCCGGCATCGGGCTGACCGAGTCCGACGTGCACAGTCTGCTGGCGACGATCGGCCGCAGCTCCAAGCGTGCCGAGGGCCTCCAGGAGACGCGTTCGGACTTCCTGGGCCAGTTCGGGATCGGTCTGCTGGCCTGTTTCGTGGTCGCCGAGCGGATCCGCGTGGTCTCCCGGAGCGCGCGCACGCCGCAGGCGCGTCCGGTGGAGTGGACGGCGCGCGACGACGGCTCGTACTCCGTGCGCACGCTCCCGGACGAGGCGCGTCCCGAGCCGGGGACGACGGTGTACCTCCAGGCGCGCGCGGGCGCGGCCGAGTGGCTGGCTCAGGCGCGGGTCCTGGCGCTGGCGAAGGACTTCGGCTCGCTGCTGCCGTACGACGTGCGGGTGGGCGAGGAGGCGGTGACGGACCTGCCGGCGCCCTGGGACCGCCCGTACCCCTCCCCCGCGAACCGCCGGGTGGCGCTGGCGCGGCACTGTCACGCGCTGTTCGGGTTCACGCCGCTGGACTCGATCGAGCTGTCGGTGCCGCTGGCGGGCATCCGGGGTGTGGCGTACGTGCTGCCGGCGGCGGTGTCCCCGGCGCAGCGGGCGACGCACCGGGTGCACCTGAAGGGCATGCTGCTCACGGAGCGCGCCGAACAGCTCCTGCCGGACTGGGCATTCTTCGTGCGCTGTGTCCTGGACACGGACTCCCTGCGGCCCACGGCGTCGCGCGAGTCGCTGTACGAGGACGAGACGCTGGCGGCCGTCCGGGAGGCGCTCGGGGAGCGGATCAGGGCGTGGCTGACGGGTCTCGCGGCGGGCGACCCGGAGCGGCTGGCGGCGTTTTTGGCGGTGCATCACCTGGGCGTGAAGTCCCTGGCGCGGCACGATCCGGAGATGCTGCGGACGATGCTGCCGTGGCTGCCGTTCGAGACGACGGACGGCCGGCTGTCGCTGGAGGAGTTCGCGCAGCGCCACCCGGTGGTGCACTTCACGCGGACGGTCGAGGAGTACCGCCAGGTCGCCCCGATCGCCTCGGCGCAGGGCATCGGTGTGATCAACGGCGGTTACACGTACGACAGCGAGCTGGTGGAGGCGTTGCCGTCGGTGCGTGCGGGCACGTCGGTCGCGGAGCTGGACGCGGACACGGTGACGGCTCATCTGGACGCCGTGGACACGGCGGAGGAGCTGGCGCTGTCGGCATTCCTGACGGCGGCGCGCGCGAAGCTGGACCCCCTGGGGTGCGACGTGGTGCTGAGGGCGTTCCATCCGCTGTCGGTGCCGGCGCTGCATCTGGACGACCGTCAGGCGCGGCACGAGCAGGCGCGCGCGGACGCGGAGTCGCAGGCGGACGACCTGTGGGCGGGCATCCTGGGGTCGTTGCGGGGTGGTGCGCCGCGCGCGCGGCTGGTGCTGAACCATCTGAACCCGCTGGTCCGGCGGATCAGTTCCCTGAAGGACGCGGAGCTGATCGGCACGGCGACGGAGTCGTTGTACGGGCAGGCGCTGCTGATGGCGCAGCGTCCGCTCAGGCCGGCCGATTCGGCGTTGCTGAACCGGGCGTTCATCGGTCTGCTGGAGTGGGCCACTCATGGTGAGGGCGGCAAGGATGAGTGAGTTCGGGGAGATCAGGGACTTCGATTCGCTGCGGCGGGCGATGGCGGAGAACGGTGAGGAGCCGGAGGGTCCGGCGCGCAACGCGCGCGCGGAGCAGTTGCTCGCCGAGGCGGAGAAGCTGAACGTGCCGCTGGCGGTGATCGAGGCGCTCGGGCATCAGCTGAAGGTCTACAACTACAGCTCCGAGAAGGCGAAGATGTTCGTCCCGTTCGCGCGGCTGCTGCGCATGTGGGACGAGCGTCCTGAGGACTTCGACGAGTACGAGGCGCACTCGCTGCACTGGGTCTTCAAGTGGATGTCGGCGGGGATGCTGGACCAGCCGCACATCCCGCTCGCGTCGGTGGAGAAGTGGCTCGGCGAGATGGAGCACCGCTACCGGCTGGCGGGGCACTCGGAGCGGGCGGTGCGCAGCGCGGAGTTCAGTGTCGCCGCGCACGTGGGCGACCTGGCGCGCGCGGAGCGGGCGTTCACGGCGTGGCTGGCGGCGGACCGGGACCAGATGGCCGACTGCCACGCGTGCGAGCTGCACGGCCAGGGCTGGTGGCGTGCGGAGTGCGGGCAGGACGAGGAGGCGCTGCGGCTGTGGGCGCCGGTCCTGGACGGCGAGTACGTGTGCGCGCACGAGCCGCACACCGTCCTGGCGTCGTCCCTGCTGCCGCTGCTGCGCCTGGGGCGGCTGGAGGAGGCGCGGGCGAACCACCTGCGGGGGTTCCGGCTGGTGCGGTCCATGGAGTCGATGCGGGGCGCGTACGCGGACCACGTCGAGTTCTGCGCGCTCACCGGGAACGAGGCGCGGGCGCTGGAGCTGCTGGCGGAGCGGCCGGCGTACTTCACGGACGCCGGTCATCCGCGCAGCAAGCTGGACTTCCTGAGTGTCGTCACCCTGCTGACGGACCGCCTGGTCGCGCTCGGCGTGGGCGGGCAGCGGGTGCCGGGTCCGGCGGGCGGAACGTGGACGGCGGCGGAACTGGCGTCCCACGCGCGCGGGGAGGCGCTCCAGTTGGCCGCCTCGTTCGACGCCCACAACGGCACGGCGCACGTGACGGAGCGGGCCCTGGCGCGGATGGCGCAGGAGCCGCTGGCCGGCCGGTTGCCGCTGGGGGTGCGCGGAGCGCGTCCGGTGGTGTCGGCGGCCTCCCCGGTGCCGGCGCCCCGGGTGCCGGAGCCGTCGGGTGAGCCGGATCTCGCGGGGCTCCTGGCGGAGGCCCGCCGGCAGTCGGACACCCTCCAGCCGCGTGCCGTGGAGGCGTGGCTGGCGGTGGGTGAGGCTGCGGCGGCCGGGGACGTGGAGCTGGAGCCGCGTGACCGCGCGGAGCTGGCCGAGCACGAGGGCATGGCCCGGGGCGCGGAGGGGCTCGCGTCATTCGACGAGGCGGCCCACTGGTACGCGGAGGCGGACGACCCCGGCGAGTCCCTCGCGGCACGCGCGCGTGGGGTGTACGTCCGGGCGCTGGCCGGTGACGTGGAGGAGGCTCTCGCGGCGGTGGAGGAGCCGTACGACCGGGTCCTCGCCCTGTACGCGGAGGGCGGCACCGGGGTGCGGCAGGCGGCCGGGGTGCTGATGAGCAGGGCGCGGATCCTGATGCGGTGCGCGCACGGGGCGGCGGAGCAGGAGGAGGGCGACGCGGACACGCGGGAGGACGTGTTCTCGGTCGCGGAGGCCGCGGTGCGGGAGGTGCTGGCGCTGGTCGGCGGGCGGGCCGGGGACGACGTCCGGTTGCACGCGCGCGTGGCGGAGGCGCACGCGATGCTGGCGGAGCTGGCGGCGCTGGGCGGCGATCCGGAGGGTGCGGCGCAGTTGTTCGCGCGGGCGTCCGCCGAGTTCGTCGCGGCGGGGCTGCCGTGGTTCGCGGTCGAGTACGAGGCCCGGCTCGCGTCGCTGGCGCACCACCTGGGCGACATGACGCAGGCCGAGCGGGCGCTGCGGGCGGCCCTGGAGCACGGCGGACCGGTCCTGGAGCCCGTGGGACGGGCGCAGCTGCACCTCCAGCTCGCGGAGGTCGTCGGGGGCCGGGGAGACGCCGAGGAGGCCGCTGAGCACGCCCTGGAGGCCGCGCACTGGGCCGACGAGGCGGGTGAGGGTCCGACGTTCGGGGCGTGGGCCCGGCACCAGCTGGGCGGTCACCTGGTCCGGCAGGGCCGGTGGGCGGAGGCCGCGGAGGTGCTGGAGTCGGCGCTGGCGGACCTGACCGCCGACACGCACGGCGACGGGACGGTCGTCCAGACGAAGTGGTGGCTCGGTGACTGTCTGAGCGAGCTCGGGGAGCACCGGGAGGCCGCCGAGCGGCGTCTCCAGGCGGCCGAGATCGCCCGGCACTGGCCGGAGCAGCACGACCACGCGACGCTGGCGCACCTCGCTGCGGAGTCCCTGGGCCAGGCGGACCTGCTCCCGGAGGCCGACCAGGCGTACGCGCGCGCCGGTGAGCTGTGGCGGGACCTCGGCAACGTCCACGGCCTGGTGCGTTCCCTGCGCGCCCGCGCGTGGCTGGCGCTGCGCACCGACGACGGCGTGTCCGGCGCGCGCGAGCTGATGACGGCGGCGGTCACGGAGTGCGCGGACGCGCTGGACGCGGCGGACGACCCGGAGTCCCGGCACCGGCTGGTCTCCGAGCTGGGCCACACCCACCGCCAGTTCGGCGACCTGCTGGCCCGTTCGGCGCCGGAGGACGCGGACGACGACTCGATCCGCGCGGCCCTGGAGGAGGCGCTCGCGCAGATCTCCGACGCGGTCGCCGTCTTCGCCGCCCTCGCGGACGACGCCCTGCACGCGCGCACGTCCGCCGAACTGGCCGCCGGCTGGCTGGAGGCCGACCTCGGGCGCCCGCAGGACGCGGCGGCCCGCGCGCGGGGGGTGCTGGCGGCGTACAGGGCAGAGGGGGACGACGAAACGGTTGCGTCCCGGCGTACGGAGGCGGAGCAGTTGCTTCAGGGGGTGCAGGAAGAGAGCTGAACTCTCTACAGAAAGAGAGCTGAACTCTCTAATTCCGACTGCCCCAGCTCTACTCGACGCCGATGAGCAGCAGGGAGCCCTGGCGGCCACCCCGGTACACCACCGTGTCGACCGCCAGGTACGCCTCCCGCACGCGCGCCTCCAGCTGACCGGCGACGTCCTCGGGAGCGTCGTCCCCGAGGACGAGGGTGACCAGTTCGCCGCCCGCCGAGAGCATCCGGTCGAGGACCGTGCGGGCCGTGTCGGTGACGTCCGTGCCGATGACGGCGACGTCTCCGTCGACCAGCCCGAGGACGTCGCCGGCCTGGCAGATGCCGGCCATCGTCCAGGACTGGCGTTCGGCGACGGTGACCTCGGCGTAGCGGGTGGCGCCGGCGGCGGAGGTCATGGAGACGACGTCCTCGTCGAAGCGGCGGTCGGGTTCGTGGACGGCGAGGGCGGCGATGCCCTGGACCGCCGAGCGGGTCGGGATCAGGGCGACGCGGATGCCCTCCGTGCGGGACTGCTCCGCCGCGGCGGCGGCCGTGTGGCGCAGGTCGGCGTCGTTGGGCAGCAGGACCACCTCACGCGCGTGCGCGCGCCCGACGGCCTCGACCAGTTCCCCGCTCGCGGGCGGCTCCCCCGGCCTGGCCAGCACGGT
>NZ_JBTYMC010000021.1:0-42850 GCF_054880855.1 Streptomyces sp. S6
GGCGCTCGGCCCGGCTCCGGCGTCGACCGCACCCGCCGTGACGGACGGGGGAGCGCGGCGGAAGGGCGCCCTGCCGGCGTCGTCCGCGGACGGCTCCCGCGCGGACCTGCACAAGGAACTCAAGGACCTGGGCCTGCTGTAGCAACCGCTCTCAGTACTGGTCGCGGATGTCCCGCAGTATCGACTGGGTCCGCTGGGCCGACGCCGCGTGGGTCGTCATGTGGTCGAGGACTTCGAGGTGGGCCGAGACCTCCTTGCGGGAGTCCAGGTACAGGGCACCGGTCAGATACTCGGTGACGACCATGTCGGGGAGTTCGGGTTCGGCGAACCGGAACAGGGAGAACGGGGCGTACGTCCCCGGATGCGGGCCCGCCGCGAACTCGGCGACCTGGAGCGTGACCCGGTCGCGCTCACTGAACTCCAGCAGCCTGTCGAGCTGCCCGCGCATCACCGCGCCGTCGATGCTGACCGGGCGGCGCAGTACGGTCTCGTCCATCACACACCACAGGTGCGGCGGGTTCGCGCGGTCCAGGAGGGACTGGCGGGCGACGCGGAGCGTGACATGCCGCTCGATGGCCTCCGGCGTGGTCTGCCCGACCGTGCCCGCTTCGAGGACCGCGCGGGCGTAGTCCTCGGTCTGGAGGAGCCCCGGCACGAAGTGCGGCTCGTAGGAGCGGATCATCCGCGCCGCGCCCTCCAGGCTCACGTAGAGGCTGAACCACTCGGGCAGCACGTCGTGGAACCGCTGCCACCAGCCGGGCCGGTTGGCGTCCTCGGCGAGCATGACGAACGCCGCCGCCTCGTCGTTCGGGACGCCGTACGCCTCCAGCAGCACCTGGACGTAGGGGATCTTGAGGGCGACCTCGGCGGTCTCCATCCGGCGGACCGTGGCGGGCGCCACCCGCAGGGCCCGCGCCGCCTCCTCCCGGCCGAGGCCGGCCGTCTCGCGCAGCTCCTGGAGCCGTCTGCCGAGTACCACTTGTCCCACGGTGGGCGCGGGTCGCCGCTCACTCACGCCACGTCTCCCCTACGCGTCGAGAACTGTGTGCAGTGTGTCATGTTCCGGTGTGGGTCTCACGGGGGTGAAGAGAGAATCAGGGGATCAAGGGGTGAGACTGTGGCGCATGATAGGTGACATATCGTACGCCTGCCGTGCGGTACGTGACATATCACGTACCGGAATCCTGGAGGTACTTCACCGTCGCCGGGTCGGCCGGCAGGAACGTCTCCACGGCCAGTTCGGCGACCGTCACGTCCATCGGGGTGTTGAACGTGGAGATCGACGACACGAACGACAGGACCCGACCCTCGTGGGCGATCCGCATGGGCAGCGCGAAACTCGGCGTGGCCGGGCCGGGCTCCTCCTCCGGCATGTCCGCGTGCACCGGGTACGCGGCGACCTCGTCGTACAACTCCCGCAGCTTCGGCGAGCGTTGGAGAGCGAGCTGGCGCTCCATCTGGTGCAGGAGGTGGCCGCGCCACTCGCGGAGGTTCAGGATGCGCGGCGCGAGACCCTCGGGGTGCAGGGTCAGGCGCATCGCGTTGAGCGGGGGGACGAGCAGGGACTCGGGGACACCGTCCAGCAGCATCGCCATGCCACGGTTCGTCGCGACGACCGTGTACAGACCGTCCACCACCACCGCGGGGTACGGCTCGTACCCCTGGAGCAGCTGCTGAAGGCCCGCGCGCAGCCCGTCCAGCGCCGGGTCGTCGAGCGGGGTCTCCGGGAAACGCGGGGCGTAACCCGCCGCCAGCAGAAGGGCGTTGCGCTCCCGCACCGGCACGTCCAGATGCTCGGCGAGCCTCAGCACCATCTCCTCGCTCGGCCTGGAGCGCCCCGTCTCCACGAAGCTGATGTGCCGCGCCGAGGAGTCCGCCCGCAGCGCCAGCTCCAGTTGGCTCACCCGGCGCCGCTCCCGCCACGCCCGCAGCAGCGGCCCCACCCCTTGGACAGGGGCGGCGGAAGGGAGTCGGGTATCGCTCGCGACAATGGTCATGGGTACGACCGTAACCGACCGGTCGCACTCGGAAACCGGTTGCACGAAAGGGGCGTTGTGCCGATGGGGGAGCCGTGGAAGCCGCAGGACCTCGAAGCCGGGGCCGTGTACCGGGCCCGCGTGCGCGGCTGCCTGCTCGGCGGGGCCGTCGGCGACGCCCTCGGCTATCCGGTCGAGTTCCGCTCCCTGGACCGCATCCGCGCCGACCACGGCCCGCGAGGTGTCACACACTACGTACCGGACGGCCAGAACGTCACCGGCCGCATCAGCGACGACACCCAGATGACCCTCTTCACCGTCGAGGGCCTGTGCCAGATCAAGGAGAGCGAACGCCTCGGCCTGCGCACCGTCGACCGCACTCGCGTGATCCGCTGGGCCTACGACCGCTGGCTCCACACCCAGCAGGCCGTCCTCCCCGACGGCGGCCCCGCCTACGACGGCCCCCGCGGCGGACTCGTCGACGAACCCTGGCTGTACGCCCGCCGCGCCCCCGGCAACGCCTGCCTCTCCGGCCTCGGCATCCCCCACTCCGACACCGGCTGGTCCGAACTCGGCAGACCCGGCCGCGTCAACTCGGGCTCCAAAGGATGCGGCACCGTCATGCGCTCCGCCCCCTTCGGACTGACCGGCGCCGACCCGGGCACCGCCTTCGGGTTCGCCGCCCGCTGCGCCCAGATCACCCACGGCCACCCCACCGGGTACTACGCGGCCGGGGCCCTGGCCGCGATCGTCGCCCACCTCGTGCACGGCGAGTCCCTGGAGGCCGCCGTCCTGCGGACCCTGCGCCTGCTCGCCCCCTACCCCGGCCACGAGGAGACCACCACCGCACTCCAGCACGCCCTCGACCTCGCCTCCTACGACACCGCGCACGCCTCCAAGGTCGAGGAACTCGGCGCCGGGTGGGTCGCGGAGGAGGCCCTCGCCATCGCCGTGTACGCGGCCCTCGCCGAACCCGACGTGGAGAGCGCGCTGCTGCTGTCGGTCAACCACTCCGGCGACAGCGACTCCACGGGTGCGGTCTGCGGCAACCTCCTCGGCGCGCTGCACGGCGACCACGCCCTGCCGCACCGCTGGGTCCGGGAGGTCGAGGGACGCGCCCGGATCGCCGCCCTCGCCGACGACTTCGCCGCGGAGTGGGCGGGGGCGGCCGGGTGATGGCACGCTGAGACGGAAGAGCACGCCGCCTGCTGAAGGAGCCGCGCCATGTCCGCCGAACCGCTGTCCCAGAAGGAGATCGAGGAGCGGCTGGACGACCTGCCGGGCTGGTCCGTCGAGTCCGGCCGCCTCACCCGCACCTACCGGCTCCCCTCCCACGCGGACGCCGCCGCGTTCGTCGCCCGCATCGCCCGCGTCCAGGACGAGCTGAACCACCACTCCGAGCTGACACTCGGGTACGACACCGTGCGCCTGGAGGTCTCCACGCATGACGCCGGGGGCGCGTTGACCGGGAAGGACTTCGAGCTGGCGGGGAGGGTGGAGGGGGTGGCCGGAGGGCTTGGTGGTGTGTAGGGCCTCACGCATCACGCACCACGTATCTCGACCCCGTGATCGTCAGGGGAAGCCGGTGTCGAGGAGCGAATCGAACGGGCCGCGGGTCTCGGCAGCAGCTGTGTCAGCGGGAGCCGCTTCGGGTGCTCTCACTACGGGAACCGCGGCTCCTGGCACGCCCGTTCTCCATCTGCGTGAAATCCGGAGCAGAGCAGGTCGAACGCCTGGAGGGCCGCCGAGGCGACGGCGTCGCGGGCGGGCGCGGGCGGATTGCCGGACATGATGCGTCGTCGGAGCTCGCGCAGAGCGGCTCGGTGCGCTCCGGCGATGGCTCCCGCGACGAGCACGGGCAGCGCGTGGCCGGTGTCGCCGGGCGTGGCTGCGGTGTTCGGCGGATGTTCGGTCAGGGCGTTCGCCAGAGCGGCCTCGATGCGTTCGCCGATCTCGCGTTCGCGGGCGCGCAGGGCCGGGCTGTCCTCGACGACCTGCCAGAACGCGGGCGCTCCGGGCTGGAGTCCGAGCATGGGGTGGTCCTGCCGCAGGGCGGAGAGCAGGTCGTCGCGGACGGCCTCGATGGGGCAGGTTCCCGGGGCCCGACCGCGTACCAGGGCGGCGAGGTGGTTCTCGACCTCGGTCTGGCGGTCGAAGACCAGGTCTTCCTTGGCGGGGAAGTAGTTGAACACGGTGTTGGTGGACACACCCGCATGCCGGGCCACTTCGGCGACCGTGACCTGGTCGAAGCCGTGCTCCAGGAACAGCGGCAGGGCCGCGTCCGCAATCGCCGTGCGGGTCTGCTGCTTCTTGACTTCTCGAAGGCCCATGTCCCACATGGTAGTGTCACCACAAATTTGGTGTGGCACCAAGATTTTTTGGGGGAGCTCATGACCATGGCCTTCGGCATCTATCCCGGTGGCATCCTGGGCGACGACCAGGGCATCATCCATCCGGTCCGGCCGGACGAGCCGGACCGCATCAACGAGGCCCTCGACGAACTCCAAGGCGACGCGGACACGCTGGCGGTGCGCGCCTACCGCTCGTTCGCCGCCACCGTGACACCGCCGCCGCCGACGCCCGCCGATCCGCGGGCCTGCCTCCAGCGCGGGCGAACCCTGGACCTCGTACTGCAGTTCCGCGAGCCCTCCGGCGAGCTGAACGGCTGGCCGGAGTTCGTCCGCGAGGCCGTCCGGACCGGCGGCCCCGAGCTGGCGTCCGTCCAGATCTGCGAGGAGCCCAACCTCGACCTCCCCTCTGTCGACGGCAGCATCCCCAACGTTTTGAACGCGCTCGCCCAAGGTGTCATCGCCGCCAAGGAGGAGGCTCGCGCCCTCGACCGCCATGTCGCAGTCGGCTTCAACGCCGTACCGGCCTTCGACCCGCTCGACACCTTCTGGTCCGGCCTCGGCGCCCTGGCCGACACGCGCTTCCTGCAGGGCTTGGACTACATCGGCCTGGACTTCTTCCCCGACGTGTTCCGGCCCGTCGCCGCCGACCAGTTGGCAGGCGCGGTCACCGCGGTCCTCACAGCGTTCCGCCGCACCAGCCTGCCGTTGGCCGGCATCCCGGACACCATCCCGATCCGCGTGTGCGAGAACGGCTGGCCCACCGGCCCCGGCCGCACCGAGCAGCGACAGGCCGCCACTCTCGACACCGTCATTCGGACCGTCGTCGGCCTCGCCTCCGACCTGAACATCGACGGCTACTCGCTCTTCGCCCTGCGAGACGCCGACAGCAACGCCGAAGGGCTGTTCCACCACTTCGGCCTGCTGCGCGACGACTACACCCCCAAGCCGGCCTTCGCGACCTACCGGCAGCTGATCAAGGAACTGAGTGGCCCGCCGGCCGCCTCGGCTCGGCGCGCATAAGTGCCCAGACAGACCGGCGTACCGGCTCTTTGACCGGTAACTTCAAGTTGGCGGATGTTCTGTGTAGTGCATCACGCAGCACCCATCACACCCCGCAGGAGCTCAGAGGGGACCCCCACACCCATGCTCGACTACGACAAAGAAGCCGAACGCTACGACGCCCTCCGAGGCGGTGAGCCGCGGGCCGAAGCCGCTGCCGATGCGGTGCTCCGTCTGGTTCCCGACACCGCCCGCGCCCTTCTCGACCTCGGCTGTGGCACCGGGATCGTCACTCGCCGTCTCGCGGCGTCCCGCCCGGTGGTGAAGGTGACCGGCGTGGATCTCACGTACGGCATGGCGCGGCATGCGGCGGTGCGGCTCCCCGGTGCGGTCGCTCTTGCCGACGGCAGGCAACTCCCTTTCAGGGACGGCGCGTTCGACGCCGTCAGCAGTGTCTGGGTGTTGCATCTCCTGCCCGAACCGGAGGGCGTGCGCCGTACGGTCGCGGAGTGTGCGCGGGTGCTGCGGCCCGGCGGGGTGTATGTCACGACGGTCGACAAGGGGCCCTCCCACAACGTGGGCAGCGACATCGACGCCGTTCTCGCCGCCCGCCCCGCCTCCCCGGTCCCGGACGCGTCGGCGTCGGTGGAGGCGTACGCGGCGGAGGCGGGCCTGAGTCCGGTGGGGGAGGCCCGGTTCACCGGCAGGGGGCAGGGCCGCAGTCCGCGCCGCGCCATCACGGACCTCAGGCGCGGCTGGTTCATGACGCTGCCTCCGGGACACCCCCTCGCCCCCGCCTTCGAGGAACGCCTCGCCGCGCTGCCGGACCAGGAACGCCCCCGTCCTGACCCGGAGTTCAGGCTGAGGGCGTTCAGGAAGGTGCCGTAGGGAATCCCGCGTGACCCGGCAACTCCCGTACCACCGGCGGTGCCTGACGTGCCGGAACCTGTCCGTCTCCACGGGAGGTACCCCCGCATGCGGCACCCGCACCGCACCAGCGCACCCCCCTGCTCCCGACACCTCTTCCCCCTCCTGGCCGCAGCCGCCTGATCGCCACGGGACTTGTCACCCTCACCCCCCCAACCCGCGAACGCCGCCACCGCCCGTCAGGTCGAGGCCCTCGACCGAGGTGTGGTGAGCGTGCACACCGACGCCGACAACCTGGTGAGGTCGGTACGAGGGCCAACTCGACGCAGGCCAGCGGCTCGACGAACTACTTCCCTGATCATGCCGCGCGGCTACCTGCCGACAGCACCGAGGCCGCCGGTGTACACGCCATGACCGCTACCCCTCACCGCACCGACGGCGCCGGGACGACCTTGCCGTTCTCGTCCAGTGTCCGCGTCTGCCAGTACTCGTCCCACTTGTCCCCGACCTTCTGGGGAACCTTCCCCGCCGGGTAGCGCGACCAGCCCTTGTCCGGCTCCTGGCCGTTCGTGACGCAGGCGCTGCCCGCGTCGCCGACGGCCAGCACCGGGTACTCGCCGTCGGAGCAGATCGACTCCTCGATGGAGCAGCCGGTCAGCAGGGTGCCGGCCAGCCCGGCGAGGGCGAGCAGCGGCAGAAGGCGGTGGCGTGACATGACAGGCTCCCTGGTCGGTGGATACGACCAGCCTGCGGCACCCGCCACCGCCTCCTCATGAGTAGCCGTACTCATTCCTGATGGGTGATCAGGCCGTCGTGCAGCTCTGATCCCCCATCTTGAACGCCGTCGGCTTCCCGTTCACCCCCGACCAACTCCCCTGGAACCCGAAACTCACAGCGGCCCCGGCCGCGACACCCCCGTTCCAGCCGACGTTCTTCGCGGTGACGGCAGCCCCCGACTGTGTGTACCCGGCGTTCCAAATGGCCGACACCGCCTGCCCGTTGGGGAAAGTCCACCCCAACGCCCACGAACTCCACCCGCTCGTCCCGGTGTTGGTGAGCTTCACGTCCGCCTGGAACCCCCCGGACCACTGACCGGTGATCGTGTAGGAGACCGAACAGGCCCCGGTGGGTGTCGGATCGCCCCCGCCGCCCCCGCTGGTGTCCCCGTAGATCACACCCCGCCCATTGGTCGACACGTACACCCGCCCGTACACCCGCGGATCACCGGTGATCGCCGCCCCCGTCCAACCCCACTGGTGCGCATCGTCGTTGACCCGCACCCATGTCGCCCCCTTGTCGACGGACCGGAAGATCCCCCGCACCCCGCCGATCTTCGCGCTGCTGTAGAGCGTCTGGTACGACGCCCCGGCCGCCGCCTTGCCGAACCCGACCGTGTCGGCCTCCTCGACGTTCGACAGCTTCGTGAAGGTGGCCCCGGAGTCGGTGGAGTGCCACAGCCCGTACGCGGATCCGGCCGCACCGCCCGCCAGCCAGATGTCTCCCTTCACCCCGGGCAGCGCCTTGAAGCGGACGCTGTCACCGCTGGGCAGCCCGCTCGCGGCGGACGCGGTGAAGGTCGCGCCACCGTCCGAACTGACGTAGAACCTGCCGGACTTGAACCCGTAGAAGGTCCTGGCGTCGACCCGGTCCGACTCCACGGCCGCGTCCGCCGGAATCCCGCTCGACGCCTGCCAGGACGTGCCGAACCCGGTCGTGTACTGCACGCCGGTGCCGGTCGGCGCCCACACGAACCGGCTCCCGTCGGCGCTCGCCGCGACCGTACCGCCGCCGCTCACCCCTGAAGGGTCGCTCCCCGCGAACCAGTTGGCACCGTTGTCGGTCGAAAAGGCCACGTGCGGACCGGAGTCGAGGTTCCCGACGCGCACGACCGTGTTCGGGTTCGTCTCCGCGAAGTCGAGGCTCGTGGTCGTCGTGAAGTTCGGCTGCGTGAACATCATCGGCGGCACGGCCGTCAGGCTCGTGTGCCGGAAGCCGCCCACGTCACCGAGCGCGCTGAGCAGCGGGGCGCCGGACGGCGGTGAGGCGAGGTCGTTGACGGCCGTCTCCTCCAGGCCCTGCACCATCGGCTTGATCGTGATCTTGCCGCCGCTGTCCCAGTTCCCCAGGTTCTCCGTGCCGTAGAGCGTCGCGCCCGTCCCGTACATCATGCGGGAGGAGTTGAACGGGTCGATCTCCAACGCCTCGGTCATCCAGCCGAGTTTGGGCGTCTGCTCGGGCGGTGTCGGATTCCCGCCCCAGGTCAGCCAGGGCGAGGAGGAGACGTCCATGGTGAAGCGGTTCGCGCGGTCCGGGTACGACGTGTAGTCCCACGCCTTCGTCCAGGTCGCCCCGCTGTCCGTCGAGCGGAAGAACTGCGTGTCCGGCCACCAGGAGCTGTACGCGGTCGCCATGAGGGTGCCCGGCTTCTGCCGGTCGACGGTCAGACCGCTGAAGCCGTAGGTGGTGTCCGCCTCGGCGACGGGGCTGATGTCCGTCCAGGTGCCGGAGGCGGTCGCGTACCGGTAGAGCCGGCCCTTGCCGCCGTCGTACGGACCGCCCTTGTCGCTGTAGGCGAGATAGAGGCTGCCGTTCGCCAACACCCCTTTGTGGGGCAGGTATCCGGTCGGCTGCCCGGCGAGCCGGGACCATGTGACGCCCGCGTCCGTCGAGCGGTACACGGCGTTGTCCTTGTCGGCGACGCCCACGTAGATCGTGCGGGTCGCGGTGCCCGCGCCGCCGGTGGACTCGTCGAAGGTGACCCAGACGACGCCCTGGTTGTCGCTGGCGTACCCGCTCGTGTCCGTCGGATCCTGCACGTAGTCACCGGAGTTGGGGAACGCCGTCACCTGACTCCACGTCACCCCGGAGTCCGTGGACCGCCACAACCCCTTGCCGCTCGGCGCCGCCAGGTACAGCACGCTGTTCCTGTTCGGGTCGACGGCGAGCCGCTCACCCATGCCCCGGCCCGGCATGTTGCCGCCCAGCTTGAACGGCAGGTCCGCCTTCTGCCAGGTCGCGCCCTTGTCACCGGAGCGCAGGATCGCTCCGTCGCCGGGGTCCCAGCTGTTGGTGTACGTGCCGACGGCGGCGTACACCTTGTTCGCGTCGACCGGGTCCGCCGCGACGCTCGCGACGCCGGTGTGGCCGAAGTCCGTCCAGCCCACCGAGTCCAGCAGCGGCGTCCACGTCTTCGTCGACTCCTGCCAGCGGTACGTCCCACCGATGTCGGTGC
This sequence comes from Streptomyces sp. S6, assembly GCF_054880855.1. Lineage (NCBI taxonomy): Bacteria > Bacillati > Actinomycetota > Actinomycetes > Kitasatosporales > Streptomycetaceae > Streptomyces > Streptomyces sp. S6. Next base: position 9,426 of record NZ_JBTYMC010000021.1, read on the forward strand.
GCGCGTAGGCGAGGTTCTTCTCCTTGCGGCTGAACACGATCCCGGGGACGAAACCACCCCCGTCGATCCGGGCGTTCTTCCAGGTGTAGGACTCCGGCGCGGCCTTCGCACCGGCCTCGGCGGACGGCACGCCCGCGAGCAGGCCGGCGGCCAGCGCCAGCGCGGACGTCAGAATGCGGGTTCTTCGCACGGTGGGGGTTCCTTCCTCGTGCGGCCATGTGTGAACCGGACGAAACGGGGACTGCCGGGTGGCCCCGTGTGCGGGAAGGGGCCACCCGGCGTTGATACGCGAAGCCGCGGGTCCTGTCGCCGGGCTGGCGCCTGCCGGGCGACGCCTGGCACGCACGCTCGCTGCGTTGCCGAACCGCCCACGTGGCTCCGCCACGAGGACGCTCCGGCGCCTTGCGATCGCACGCACCAGACGCCGCCCGGCCCGCCCTCCGGGCGGACGACGCCAGCCCGGCGACAGGACCCCAGCGGGGACTTATTCGAGCAGCTCCGCGTACGCACCCAGGGCCAGTGCGATGTCCGACTGGGCCCAGAACCGGTGGTAGGTGAACGAGGGTGCGGCGCCGCCGGCCAAGTACGCCTCGATCTTCGACCAGTTGGGGTCGTTCTTGTAGAAGGACCGCAGCGAGATGAACGTCGACGAGGAGTTGATCGTGTCGCCGTTCGGCATCTTCCCGGTCCAGTTGTTCGGGATGTACACGGGGTCGCCGAAGCGCTTGTAGTCGGTCCGTGTCTCCGGCGTCGCGATGCCCAGGCTGTCCTGGTAGTGCGACCACATGCCGTCGAGCAGTGCCTTGGCGACCGTCTTGGCCTGTGCGTCACCGGACTTGGCGGCGTAGTACGTCAACGTCCTCGCGTACGCGCCCGCCACGCCGACGTCGTTGGTGTAGTCGGCGACGGTGACGTGAAGTCCCGTGTTGGCTCCGGGACTCGACGCGTTCCAGGTGTCGGGCTGACCGGACCAGGAGAGCGTCGAGGGGAACCGGTAGGTGCCGTCGGGGTTGACCGTGGTCTGCGACAGCGCCCAGGAGACCCACTTGTCGAGGACGGCCTTGGCCTGCGCGTTGCCGGTCTGCTGGTAGTACTCGGCGACCCGCTCCATGGACCACGCCTGGAACCCGAACCACTGGTTGGACGGCGGGTCGTGGTAGACGGGAGCCTCGTCGTAGTACATGCCGTAGAAGGTCGACTTGCCGGCCGGGGGAGTGGCGTACCGCCCCGCCCAACTGTTCGTCGCGCCGCCCGCGATGGCGCCCTCGTTCGACTGGAGCCAGCGGTAGAACTCCAGTTGGCGGGTGAGCGAGGTCGCCCAGTCCGCCGGACCCGTCGCCGACTTGGGCTTCAGCGGCGCGTACGAGCTGAGCGCGTACGCCGCCAGGGGGTTCTGGTAGCCGCTGTGGTTGTGGCTGGAGCCGATCCGCCAGGCCCAGCCCGCGGAGGTGTCGGTCGCGCCACCCCAGGCGTAGTACCAGGACAGCAGATAGGCCGAGGAGTTCTTGCCGGACCCGGCCGGGCACGTGGAGGGGCCGACGCAGTTGCCGTTCTTCTTGAAGTACTTGTCGTACATCGCGTACCGCAGATAGTCGCCCATCTTCGCGGCCTTGCCGACGGTCGCGGAGACGTCCGATCCTTTGCCCTGCTGCTTCGCCCAGACGTCCGCCCAGTACGCGGCCTGCACGGCACGCGCGTCGGCGTCCGGCGCGTTGGTGAACTTCCACTGCTTCGAGTAGGAGTTGTCACCGGTGAACAGGTCCAGGTAGCCGTTCGTGCCGCCGTACTTGAACTGGTCGCAGGTCGGCTGCGGCACCGTCTCCCACACCGATTCCTGCGCGCCGCGCTGGAAGGTGTTGATGTACGACGGACCGGTGGACGTCGGACCCGCCTCGCACTTGCCGGGCCCGTTGCCGTACCCGTAGACGTTGTCCACGTCCTGGAGCCAGTGCATGCCGTAGATGTCGTCCGTGCCGTACGCGGACTTCAGCTCGCCCGCGATCGGGTCCTGGCCCACCGGCACCGAGGTGTCGAGCCGCGCCGGGTACTCGTTCGGGGTGTCCAGCTCGGGCGCGTAGGTGGCCGGCTTGGACGCGTTGTAGAAGGAATTCGTCGGCTGGTCGGCGTGGGTGGGGATCATGTACTTCTCCATGAGACCCCACGCGCTGTTGAACTTCGACCAGTCACCGGTGACCCTGCCGTACGTCGCCTGGAGCCACAGCAGATAGCTGTACGCCTCGGACGTCGTCTCGTGCCCCTGGTCCGGTGCCTCGACGATCAGCGTCTCCACCGAGTGGTACGGGACGCCCTCCGGCGAGAAGTAGCCGTTCGCCGGGTTGGTGATCTTCCCGTACAGGTCCAGGAACCGGGCGTCGTACGTCTTCTGCCCGGCGATCTGGGTGGCCGTGACCGTCGCCTTCGCGAGGCCGGTCGCCGTCGAGTCGAAGGCCGCGGCTCCGGTGCCGGTCGCGTCACCGGTGATCGTCACCGTCTGCGGGGTGCTCCAGTTCGACGCCGTGAAGGTGAGCGAGGCGCCGCCGGTCACCGTCAGGCCGGTGTTGCCGGAGACCCGCGCGGTCGTCACCGTCGTGCTCGACGACGGCTGCGTCGACAGGCGCAGCGTGTACGTGCCCGTCTTGCCCTGCTGGACGGCGAGTTGGGTCACCGACGCGACGACCGCGGGGCCCGAGGCCACGGTGATGCCGACCGGCGTCGAGGTGCCCGTCGCGCCCAGGCTGTCGTACGCCTTCGCGACCAGGGAGTGCGCGCCGACGGCGAGGCCGGTCGCCGAGAACGTGTACGGCGCCGTGGTGTCCGTGCCGAGGAGGGTCGTGTCGTCGTAGAACTCGACCTTCGAGATCGTCGCGTTGTCCGCGGCGGCGGCCGTCGCGGCGAGCGGGACGGCGGTGCCCTGCGTGTAGGTCGCGCCCGCGGTGGGGCTGGTCAGCACGGTGATCGGCGGCTGGTGGGCGCCGACGCAGGAGGTGCCGTTGACCGTGAAGTTCGTCGGCGCCGCGTTGGTGCCGCTGTAGCTGAACTGGGCGCCCGTGGTCACCGCCGCGCCCGCGGCGATGTTCGCGTTGTGCGGGGCGTTGCGCACGGAGACCGCGGTGCCGGACTGCGACCATGTGCCGTTCCAGCCGTTGGAGAGCCTCTGGTTGCCGGAGTAGGAGTAGCCGAGCGTCCATCCGCTGATGGCGTCGGTGCCCCGGTTGGTGATCGTCAGGTCGGCGGTGAAACCGCTTCCCCAGTCATTGGTCTTGTAGTCGACACTGCACTGAAGTGCCGCCGCCTGGGCGGTACTTGAGAGCGTGGACAGGGTGGCCAGCGGGAGCGCGAGGGCCGCCAGTGCGGCGGTCCACAGGCGCCGCGTCCTACGGCGTCTGCGTCGGGGATCCATGTGCTGGTTCCTCCTTGCGGCTCGGGGAGTGCTCGGGGGCGTGGGGGCGGAGCAACAAGCCTTGAACCAGTGGGAGCGCTCCCATAGTGGGGATGGGGGTGTCGGAGGTCAAGGCGCTTGAAGAGTCGAAAAGATTCGACGCGCGTTGATTGGGGGAAAGTCAGCGAAAGTCGGTGACTCCCCTGTTCTTTACCGGGGCTTGCCGCTAGCTTCGTTGACACCAGTGGGAGCGGTTCCATCAGTCGGCGCGTCAGGTCATGACGCCCTGAGCTGCAAGGAGTCGCTCATGCGACACCCTCCGCGTTCAGTACTTTGAGCCGCCGCCGGCCTCGGCGCACGGCAGGACGCCCGTGCGCGTACCGCCCTGGACCTTCGCGACCGCCCCGAGCCACGCGGTCCTCCGCGCTGTGAACGGCCGCTGTGAACGGCGCTCTCCCCCCGAGGAAACGAGAAGCACCCGCACCCCCGAAGAGAAGGAAACCCGCACTCATGAGCCGTAGCAGAACAGCGATGCTCGCCGCCTTGGCGCTCGTCGCCGGCGCCTCCGGGACCGCGCTGGCGATGGTCCCGAACGCCGGGTCGCTCGCCGCGATCCCCTGCACCGTCGACTACAAGGTGCAGAACGAGTGGAGCACCGGCTTCACCGCCAACGTCACCGTCACCAACAACTCGGCCGCCAAGTCGAGTTGGGCCGTGAAGTGGTCCTACGGCGGCAACCAGCAGGTCACCAGCGGCTGGAACGCGAAGGTCACCCAGTCCGGGACGGCCGTCACCGCGGCCAACGAGTCGTACAACGGCTCGCTGCCGACCGGCGGTTCGGTCAGCTTCGGGCTCCAGGCGTCCTACAGCGGCGGCAACGCGCTGCCCGCGACGTTCACGCTCGACGGCGTCACCTGCAACGTCGACGGCGGACCCACCGGCCCGACCGGACCCACCGACCCCGGCACCCCCGGCGGCGGCAACCGCGTCGACAACCCGTACGCCGGCGCCAAGGTGTACGTCAACCCGGACTGGGCGGCCAACGCGGCGGCCGAGCCCGGCGGTTCGCGGATCGCCAACCAGCCGACCGGCGTCTGGCTCGACCGGATCGCCGCGATCACCGGCACGAGCACCGGCCGCGGCCTGCGCGCCCACCTCGACGCGGCGCTCGCCCAGAAGGGCAGCGGCGAGATGGTCGTCCAGCTCGTCGTCTACGACCTGCCCGGCCGGGACTGCTCCGCGCTCGCCTCCAACGGGGAACTCGGCCCGACGGAGATCGACAAGTACAAGACGCAGTTCATCGACCCGATCGCCGCGATCCTCGCCGACCCCAAGTACGCCTCGCTGCGGATCGTCAACGCGATCGAGATCGACTCGCTGCCCAACCTGATCACCAACACGGGCAGCCGGCCCACCGCCGTCCCCGCCTGTGACGTGATGAAGGCGAACGGCAACTACGTCAAGGGCGTCGGGTACGCGCTGAACAAGCTCGGCGCGATCCCCAACGTCTACAACTACATCGACGCAGGGCACCACGGCTGGCTCGGCTGGGACGACAACTTCGCGCCCACCGCCCAGATCCTGCACACGGCCGCCACCTCCGAGGGCGCGACCGTCGACGACGTCCACGGCTTCATCACCAACACGGCCAACTACAGCGCCCTGAAGGAGACCAACTTCTCCATCGGCGACACCGTGGCCGGGAAGTCGGTGCGCGAGTCGAAGTGGGTCGACTGGAACCGCTACACGGACGAGCAGTCGTACGCGCAGGCCCTGCGCACCCAGCTGGTCACCGCCGGGTTCCGGTCGAACATCGGCATGCTGATCGACACCTCCCGCAACGGCTGGGGCGGCAGCGCGCGGCCCGCCGGACCCGGCCCGAAGACCACCGTGGACACGTACGTCGAGGGCGGGCGCATCGACCGCCGCATCCACGTCGGGAACTGGTGCAACCAGGCCGGCGCCGGGCTCGGCGAACGCCCGAAGGCCGCTCCCGCCGCCGGGATCGACGCGTATGTGTGGATGAAGCCGCCGGGCGAGTCCGACGGTGCCTCCCAGGCGGTGCCGAACGACGAGGGCAAGGGCTTCGACCGTATGTGCGACCCGACGTACACCGGCAACCCGCGCAACAACAACAACCTGTCCGGGGCGCTGCCCAACTCGCCGCTGGCCGGGCACTGGTTCTCCGCCCAGTTCCAGCAGCTGATGCAGAACGCCTACCCGCCGCTCAGCTGACTTCCCCGTCCCGGGTCCGGCGGGTGGTGTCGGTGGTACCTCACACATCACACCCGACACCTCATACCCCGGCGGACCCGGGAACCAGATGAGCCGGTTTTGCCGGGACGGCAATTTTTTGCCGTCCCGGCAAGAGAGCTGGCCCCTTCCCGGTGCGGCGGCGCACGCTGGCGCCCTCACCGAAGAGAGGCTGACCGGCATGGCACACCAGCACCACCACGGCACCCACCAGCACAGCACCCACCACCACGGCACCGACCACGAGGGCGACACCGGCATCGACTGGGCCGAGATGGCCCAGCACCTCGAATCCCAGGCCGAGTTGTACGCGCCCTGGTACGAGCGGGCGTTCACCTGGCTCGGCAAGGAGATCACCGAACCCGGCCTGATCGTGGACGTCGGCAGCGGACCCGGCGTCGTCACCGGACTGCTCGCCGAGGCGTTCCCCGGCGCCCGGGTGATCGCCGCCGACGGCTCGCAGCCGCTCCTCGACCGCGCCCGCGAACGCGCCGAACGCCTCGGGCACGCGGACCGCTTCGGCACGCTCGCCGGTGAACTCCCCGGCAGCCTGGCCGAGTTGGACTACCCCGCCGACCTCCTGTGGGCCGGCCGCAGCCTGCACCACCTCGGCGACCAGCGCGCCGCGCTCACCGCCTGCGCGAACCGCCTCGCCCCCGGCGGCACACTCGCGCTGATGGAGGGCGGCCTGCCCACCCGCTTCCTTCCCCGCGACCTCGGCTTCGGCCGCCCCGCCCTGGAGACCCGCCTCGACGCGGTCTCCGCGGACTGGTTCGCCCGGATGCGCGCCGAACTCCCCGGCTCCGTCGCCGAGACGGAGGACTGGGCCGCCCTCCTCACCTCGGCCGGCCTGAAGCACGCCCGCACCCGCACCTTCCTCCTCGACCTCCCCGCCCCCGCCTCCGACCGGGCCCGCGCCTACGCCGCCGAGATGTTCACCCGCATGCGGGACGGCATCGGCGAGCACCTCGACGCCGACGACCGCACCACCCTCGACCGGCTCCTCGACCCCACCGACCCGGCGAGCGTCCACCGCCGCCCCGACCTGTACGTCCTCGCGGCCCACACGGTCCACACGGCGGTCAAGCCCGCCTGAACTCCGGGGCCTTGACATCGAGAGCGCTCCAAGTGATGAACTCCCTGCCGAACCAAGGGGGTCCACCATGAACGACACTCGCGTCGCTCTCATCACCGGCGGCGGCAGCGGCATCGGCGCCGCCGTCGCCCGCCAGTTGCTCGCCAAGGGCTGGAAAGTCGCCGTCACCGGCCGGGGCGAGGAACGCCTCAGCTCCTTCGCGAAGGAACTCGGCGAGCCCGAGGGTCTGTTGACCTTCCCCGGTCACGCGGCCGAGTACGCCGACGTCCGGCACGCGGTCACCAAGACCCTTGAGACGTACGGCCGTCTGGACGCCGTCGTCGCCAACGCCGGTACGGCCACGCACGATTCGGTCGCCGAGGGGGACCCGGCGGGCTGGCCGGAGATGATCCTCACCAACGTGCTGGGCCCGGCGCTGCTGATCCGCGCCTCGATCGACGCGCTGAAGGAGACGAAGGGCCGGATCGTGCTGGTCGGCAGCGTCGCCGGGTTCGTGCACGGCCCCGGCAACCTGTACGGGGCGACGAAGTGGGCCGTCACCGGGCTCGCCGAGAACACCCGCCGCCAGGTCACCGAGTGGGGCGTCGGCGTCACCCTGATCGCGCCGGGGCGCACCGAGACGCCGTTCTGGGACAGCTACGGAAGCCTGCCGCCCGGCCACCTCCTGACGGCGGATCAGATCGCCGACTCGGTGGTGTGGTCGATGGACCAGCCCGAGGGCGTGGACGTCAACACCGTCGTCGTCCGCCCGATCGGGCAGCCCGTGTAGCGCGGAGGGGGTGGGGGTTCACATGCGAACCCCCACCCCCTCGACTCGCCACGCGTCAGGCGACGTTGAACTCCGCCGGGTCCGGGCCGATCCGTCGGTCCTCGTTCAGGGCGCTGATCGCCGCCAGGTCCTCGTCGTCCAGGGAGAAGTCGAAGACCTCGATGTTCTCCTTGATCCGGGACGGGGTCACCGACTTCGGGATCACGACGTTGCCGAGCTGGAGGTGCCAGCGCAGGACGACCTGGGCCGGGGTGCGGCCGTGCTTCTGGGCGATGGCGATGATCGCCGGGACCTCCAGGAGGCCCTTGCCCTGGCCGAGCGGCGACCACGCCTCGGTGGCGATGCCCTGCTCGGCGTGCACCTCGCGCAGCACGCGCTGCTGGAGGTGGGGGTGGAGCTCGATCTGGTTGACCGCCGGGATCACGGACGTCTCCGCGACGAGGCGCTCCAGGTGCTCCGGGTGGAAGTTGGACACGCCGATGGCCTTGATCCGGCCGTCCGCGTACAGCTTCTCGAACGCGCGGTACGTGTCGACGTAGAGGTCACGGGCCGGGGTCGGCCAGTGGATCAGGTACAGGTCGACGTAGTCGAGGCCCAGCTTGCCGAGGGACTCGTCGAACGCGCGCAGCGTCGAGTCGTAGCCCTGCTCGGAGTTCCACAGCTTGGTGGTGACGAAGAGGTCCTCGCGGGCCACACCGGCGGAGGCGAGCGCCTTGCCGGTGCCCTCCTCGTTGCCGTAGATCGCGGCCGTGTCGATGCTGCGGTACCCGGCCTCCAGGGCCGTCGCGACCGCGCGCTCCGCCTCGTCGTCCGGCACCTGCCACACGCCGAAGCCCAGCTGGGGCATCTCGACGCCGTTGTTCAGGATGGTCGGGGGGACCTTGCTGCTCACGCGCTCTCGATCCTTAGGTTGTCCGTCAAGGGTGCTTCCATGGTCAACGATCACGGTACGCGGCGCATTCCACCTGCGGAAAGCAGTGGCCCGGCTCACTTCCGGTACAGCGCCTCGACCTCTTTCGCGTAAGCGTTCTCGATCGCCTTGCGCTTCAGCTTCAGCGACGGCGTCAGCAGGCCGTGCTCCTCGGTGAACGGCTGGGCCAGGATCCGGAACGTCCGGATCTGCTCGGCCTGCGAGACCAGCGTGTTCGCGGCGACGACGGCCCGGCGCACCTCGGCCTCCAGCTCGCCGTCGTGCACGAGTTCGGCGGGGGACAGGGCGCCGGGCTTGCCCCGCATCCGCAGCCAGTGCTCGACGCCCTCCGGGTCGAGGGTGATCAGGGCGGCGACGAAGGGGCGGTCGTTGCCGATCAGGACGCACTGGCCGACCAGCGGATGGTCGCGCACCCGCTCCTCCAGCGGGCCCGGCGAGACGCTCTTGCCGCCGGACGTGACGATGATCTCCTTCTTGCGGCCGGTGATCGTCAGATAGCCGTCCCCGTCCAGAGAGCCCAGGTCACCGGTGGCGAGCCAGCCGTCGTGCAGCGCCTGGTCGGTCGCCTTCGGGTTGTTCAGATAGGCGGGGAAGACGTTCTCGCCGCGCAGCCACACCTCCCCGTCGTCCGCGATGTGCACGGTCATGCCCGGGATCGGCTGCCCGACGGTGCCGTAACGGGTGCGGCCCGGCGGGTTCGCGGTCGCCGCCGCCGTCGTCTCCGTCAGGCCGTACCCCTCGTAGACCTGCACGCCCGCGCCCGCGAAGAACAGCCCGAGGCGGCGGTCCATGGCCGAGCCGCCGGAGACGGCCTGGCGGACCTTGCCGCCCATCGCGGCCCGCACCTTCGCGTAGACCAGCTTGTCGAACACCTGGTGCTGCATGCGCAGCCCGGCCGACGGCCCGGGGCCCGTCCCCCACGCCTTCGCCTCCACGGCCTCCGCGTACGCGACGGCGATGTCGACGGCCTTCTCGAACGCCCCCGACCGTCCCTCGCGCTCGGCCTTGCGGCGGGCGGCGGAGAACACCTTCTCGAAGATGTACGGCACGGCCAGGAAGAACGTCGGCCGGAAGGCGGCCAGGTCCGGCAGCAGCACCGACGCCTGCATCTGCGGCTGGTGCCCGAACCGCACCTTGGCCCGCAGCGCCGCGACCTGCACCATCCGCCCGAAGACGTGCGCCAGCGGCAGGAACAGCAGCGTCGCCGGCTCGTCGCCGCGCCGGGAGCGGAAGATCGGCTCCCAGTACCGGATCACGGTGTCGGCCTCGAACATCAGGTTCCCGTGCGTGATCACGCACCCCTTGGGCCGCCCCGTGGTCCCCGAGGTGTAGATCACGCTGGCCACCGATTCCGGCGTGACGGCCTCCCGGTGCCGGTGCACCACCTCGTCGTCCAGATGCGCGCCGCCGTCGTACAGCTCCCGCACGACACCCGTGTCGAGCTGCCACAGCTCGCGCAGGGAAGGGAGGCGGTCGATGACGGTGGCGAGCGTCATCGCGTGGTCCTCGTGCTCGACGACGGCGGCCACGCAGTCGCTGTCGTACAGCATCCACAGGCATTGCTCGGCGGACGACGTCGGATACACCGGCACCACGTGCGCGCCGATCGTCCACAGCGCGTAGTCGAAGAGCGTCCACTCGTAGCGGGTGCGGGACATGATCGCGACGCGGTCGCCGAACCGGATGCCCCGCGAGAGCAGGCCCTTGGCCAGTGCCAGGACCTCGTCACGGAACTCGGCGGCGGTGACGTCACGCCACGCGCCGTCCTCCCCCCGGCGGCCCAGCGCGAGGTACCGGGGGTCGTCCTCGGCGTACCGGAACACGGAGTCGGCGAGGCCGCCGACAGGGGGTACCGACGCCAACGCAGGGTTGGTGAACTCGCGCAACCTCGCACCCCGCTTCTTCCCGGCCGTTTTGCGCGGTGAAAGCTACCCCAAGGGGGCGAACGGCGGGAGGGGGCCGAAAACGGAGTGATGCTCTCGTACGGGCCGCTCCGGGCGGGAGATTCCGTGCACGGGGGAAGAGAACGGACAGAAAACTGACGGTTCGGTAAGTGTCGAGGCGCCGATCTCCACGGAATCCACCCGCACGGGGGTCAGGGCCGGTGCAGGCGGACGCCTCCGGCGAGGATCGCGGCGGCGAGCGCGTCGGCCGCACCTGCCGCTTCCGTCCTCGTGGGGCCGTAGCCGTGCATGAGGACGAAGTCCACCGCCCCCAGCTCCGGCAGCCCGAACCGGTCCGGCACCCGCACCAGCCCCGGCGGGACCACCGTCCGCGAGTGCGCCATCACCCCGAGGCCCGCCCGCGCCGCCGCGATCAGCCCGTTCAGGCTGCCGCTCGTGCACACGATCCGCCACGCCCGGCCCTGCCGCTCCAACGCCTCCAGCGCGAGCGCCCGGGTGATGCCGGGCGGCGGGTAGACGATGAGGGGGACGGGGCGCCGCGGATCGAGCCGCAGCCGTTCGGCGCCGATCCACACCAGCTCGTCGTGCCACACCAGCTCGCCCCGGGGGTCCTCCGGACGCCGCTTGGCGAGGACGAGGTCCAGTTTCCCGGCGGCGAGCTGCTCGTGCAGCGTGCCGGACAGCTCGACGGTCAACTCCAGGTCGACCTCGGGGTGTTCGTACCGGAACCCCTCCAGGATCTCCGGCAGCCGGGTCAGCACGAAGTCCTCCGACGCCCCGAACCGCAGCCGCCCCCGCAGCCGGGTCCCCGTGAAGAACGCGGCGGCCTGCTCGTGCACGGCCAGGATCCGCCGCGCGAACCCGAGCATCGCCTCGCCGTCCTCCGTCAGCTCGACGGAGTGCGTGTCCCGGGTGAACAGGGTGCGGCCGGCCGCGTCCTCCAGACGGCGGACGTGCTGGCTCACCGTCGACTGGCGCAGCCCGAGGCGGCGGGCCGCCTGCGTGAAGCTGAGGGTTTGCGCGACGGTGAGGAAGGTACGCAGGTGGGACGGGTCGTACATGGGGACAGGGTAGGCGGTCATCGCGATCGGCGATAACAGTCAGAGCGGTATGACGGATTCCCGATCACGGAAAGGCGGAGGACCATGGAGAGGGGCGCACCGCCCTTGATCCCCTTTTCGAGCACCTCTTCGACGAACGCGCACGTGGAGCACAGTTGAAACGCCTGCGACGGCCCCTGCGGATGCCGATCGACCCCTACATCCTCCTGCTGCTGGGGACGGTGGGCCTCGCGGCTCTCCTCCCCGCCCGCGGCCAGGCCGCCGACACGGTCTCCGGGGTCTCCACCGGCGCCATCGCCTTCCTCTTCTTCCTCTACGGCGCCCGCCTGTCGACCCGCGAGGCGATGGACGGCCTGCGCCACTGGCGCCTCCACATCACCGTCCTGGCCTGCACGTTCGTCATCTTCCCCCTCCTCGGCCTGGCCACCGCGGCCCTGGCCCCCACCATCCTCACCACCCCCCTCCAGCAGGGCGTCCTCTTCCTCACCCTCGTCCCCTCCACCGTCCAGTCCTCCATCGCGTTCACCTCGATGGCCCGGGGCAACGTCCCCGCCGCGATCTGCGCGGGCTCCTTCTCCTCGATCATCGGCATCGTCGTCACCCCCCTCCTCGCGGCGGCCCTGCTGGGCGGCACGGGCGGCTTCTCGGCGGACTCGTTCCTCGACATCGTCCTCCAGCTCCTGGTGCCGTTCCTCGCCGGCCAGCTGACCCGCCGCTGGACCAGCGGCTTCCTCACCCGCCACAAGAAGGTCCTCGGCCTCGTCGACCGCGCCTCGATCCTCCTGGTCGTCTACTCCGCCTTCAGCGAGGGCATGGTCCGCGGCATCTGGCACCAGGTCAGCCCGGCCCGCCTCGGCGCGCTCCTCGTCGTCGAGGCCGTGATCCTCGCGGTGATGCTGGCCCTCACCTGGTACGGCACCAAGGCCCTCGGCTTCTCCCGCGAGGACCGCATCACCATCCAGTTCGCCGGCTCCAAGAAATCCCTGGCCTCCGGCCTGCCGATGGCGAGCGTGCTGTTCGGGGCACAGGCGTCGCTGGCGGTGCTGCCGCTGATGCTGTTCCACCAGATGCAGCTCATGGTGTGCGCGGTGATCGCGAAGAGAAGGGCAAGGGACGTCACGGAGACACAGGCTGGAGCGATCCCGCGAGAACCGGTGAGGACAGGCAAGTAAAGAAAAACAGCCGGCAAGTGCCCACCAAGTCCCGCACCCGCACCGGCCACCGGCCGCGAAGGAGCCGAAGGGGCGCGTCGGTGTCGAGGACACGATCGCGCGCAGGCCCGAAGGGCTGAGCACGTTCGTGTCCTCGACACCGACTGAGGCGCCCCGCAGGCGAGAGAGCCAATGTCACGCGCGCGCCAACCTTCCAGCCACCGCCCACTCAGCCAGGCCCACCCCTCAAGAAACCCCCACCCCAGAGACAACCCGTTCCGCCCCGGCGTAGACATTCATGGAGGCCCCCCGCAAGAACCCCACCAGCGTCAACCCCGCCTCCTCCGCCAGATCCACCGCCAGCGACGACGGCGCCGACACCGCCGCCAGCACCGGAATGCCGGCCATCACGGCCTTCTGCGCCAACTCGAACGAGGCCCGCCCGGAAACCAGCAGCACACACCGGGACAGCGGCAACTCCCCGCTCTGCAAGGCCCGTCCGACCAGTTTGTCGACGGCGTTGTGCCGCCCCACGTCCTCCTTCACGTCGAGGAGTTCGCCGTCCTCGCTGAACAGCGCGGCGGCGTGCAGCCCGCCCGTGCGGTCGAACACCCGCTGCGCCGCCCGGAGCCGGTCGGGCAGTTCGGCCAACAGGCCGGCGCCGACGCGGAGTCGAGGGTCGTCCGCGATGGTCCAGCGGGCGGTCGTCCGGACGGCGTCGAGGCTCGCCTTCCCGCACAGCCCGCAGGACGACGTCGTATAGACGTTCCGCTCCAGCGTGATGTCCGGCAGGACGACGCCGGGGGAGGTGCGGACGTCGACGACGTTGTAGGTGTTGCCGCCGTCGGAGGTGGCGCCCGCGCAGTAGACGATGTTCTGGAGGTCGGCGGCGTCCGCGAGGACCCCCTCACTGACCAGGAACCCCGCCGCCAGCGCGAAATCGTCCCCCGGCGTCCGCATCGTGATGGCGATGGGTCTGCCGTTGAGGCGGATCTCCATCGGCTCCTCGGCCACGAGCGTGTCGGCCCGCGCCGACACGGCACCGTCGCGGATCCGGACCACTCTGCGGCGTTCGGTGACTCGTCCCATGCCGTTCATTGTCCCGCAGGCCGGCGGCCGGGCGGAAACGCGTGGCGACTCACGGAAACTCGCGGAAACTCGCGGAAACGATCACCCCGACCGTTCGGCGCTCGCCGCATACCGTTCACCGCATACCGTCCACAACGGGCTTCTCAACGCCGGGGAAGATTTCTATCGTTCCGGATTCATGAGTCCCCCCATCGCACCGCCGGGCTGGAGCCGCTGGCTCGTTCCCCCCGCCGCGCTCTCCGTCCACCTCTCGATCGGCCAGGCGTACGCCTGGAGCGTGTTCAAGCCGCCGCTGGAGTCCGCCCTCGACCTCAGCGGCACGCAGAGCGCGCTGCCGTTCCAGCTCGCCATCGTCATGCTGGGGCTGTCCGCCGCGTTCGGCGGCACCCTCGTGGAGCGCAACGGCCCGCGCTGGGCGATGACGGTCGCCCTCGTCTGCTTCTCCACCGGGTTCCTGGTCTCCGCGCTGGGCGCCGCGACCGAGCAGTACTGGCTGATCGTCCTCGGCTACGGGTTCATCGGCGGAATCGGCCTCGGCATCGGCTACATCTCCCCGGTGTCGACGCTGATCAAGTGGTTCCCGGACCGGCCCGGCATGGCCACCGGCATCGCCATCATGGGCTTCGGCGGGGGCGCGCTGATCGCCTCGCCGTGGTCCGCGCAGATGCTGGAGTCGTTCGGCTCGGACAGCGACGGGATCGCGCTGGCGTTTCTCGTGCACGGGCTGACGTACGCCGTGTTCATGACGCTCGGGGTGCTGCTGGTGCGGGTGCCTCGTGTGGCCGAGGCGAAGGACGCGGCCTCCGCCGAGGCACCGGCCGTCGTCGGCGGCCCCCAGGTCTCCGCGAACAGCGCCGTGCGCACCCCGCAGTTCTGGTGCCTGTGGATCGTCCTGTGCATGAACGTGACCGCCGGGATCGGCATCCTGGAGAAGGCCGCGCCGATGATCAAGGACTTCTTCGCGGACACCTCGCAGACGGTGTCGGTGACGGCCGCCGCCGGGTTCGTCGCGCTGCTGTCCGCCGCGAACATGGCGGGCCGCATCGGCTGGTCGTCGGCGTCCGACCTGATCGGCCGCAAGAACGTCTACCGCGTCTACCTGGGCGTCGGCGCGCTGATGTACGGGCTGATCGCGAGCTTCGGGGACTCCTCGAAGCCGCTGTTCGTGGTCTGCGCGCTGGTGATCCTCTCCTTCTACGGCGGCGGCTTCGCCACGATCCCCGCCTATCTGAAGGACCTGTTCGGCACCCACCAGGTCGGTGCGATCCACGGCCGTCTCCTCACCGCCTGGTCCACGGCCGGCGTGCTCGGCCCGCTGATCGTCAACTGGATCGCCGACCGCCAGGAGGAGGCCGGCAAGAGCGGCGCCTCCCTCTACACGCTCTCCCTGTTCATCATGATCGGCCTGCTCGCCGTCGGCTTCGTCGCCAACGAACTCGTCCGTCCGGTCCACCCTCGCCACCACGTCACCACCACCCCGAAGGAGGCCGACGATGCCGTCGACGCCGGAGCCCGACAGCAGCCCGAGTCCGCCTGACCGGCGTCCGCTGATCGTCTTCGCCTGGCTGTGGGTGGGGGCGCCGCTGGTCTACGGTCTGTACGAACTCGTACAGAAGGCCACGAAGTTGTTTACCGGCTAGTACTCACCGTTACGGCTTCGAGGCGCCCTCCGTTGTGAGGGAAGCTGACAACAGGGGCGCCGGAATCCTGTCGCATCACCTGTCCGCGTACCCGTGAGTCACTGACCAAACTGGGGAATCCCGCTACCCAAGGCCACGAGGGGACCCCCAGATGAACGGCTCTCGCATCGCCGCCGTCGGCCACTACCAGCCCGCCAGGCTGCTCACGAACGCGGAGCTGGCGGGCATGGTGGACACCAGCGACGAGTGGATCACCTCCCGGGTGGGCATCCGCACCCGCCACATCGCCGGCCCCGACGAACCCGTCGACGAGCTCGCCGCGCACGCCGCCGCCAAGGCCCTCGCCGCCGCCGGTCTCGGCCCGGACGACATCGACCTCGTCCTCGTCGCGACGTCCACGGCCGTCGACCGCTCGCCCAACATGGCCGCCCGGGTCGCGGCCCGCCTCGGCATCCCCGGGCCCGCCGCGCTGGACCTCAACGTCGTGTGCGCCGGGTTCACGCACACGCTCGCCACCGCCGACCACACCGTCCGCGCGGGCGGGGCGAAGCGGGCGCTGGTCATCGGCGCCGACAAGATGTCCGAGGTCGTCGACTGGAGCGACCGCACGACCTGCGTCCTCGTCGGGGACGGGGCGGGCGCGGTCGTCGTCGAGGCGTCCGAGGAGCCGGGGATCTCGCCCGTGCTGTGGGGGTCGGTGCCGGAGATGGGGCACGCCGTGCGGATCGAGGGGCAGCCCGCGCGGTTCGCACAGGAGGGGCAGAGCGTGTACCGCTGGGCGACGACCCAGCTGCCGCCGCTCGCCCGGCAGGCCTGCGAGCGGGCCGGTCTCGTGCCGGCCGACCTCAAGGCGGTCGTCCTGCACCAGGCCAACCTGCGCATCATCGAGCCCCTCGCGGAGAAGATCGGGGCGGTGAACGCGGTGGTGGCACGGGATGTCGTGGAGTCCGGGAACACGTCGGCGGCGAGCATTCCGCTGGCGTTCTCGAAGCTGGTGGAGCGGGGGGAGATCTCCAAGGGGGATCCGGTGCTGTTGTTCGGGTTCGGGGGGAATCTGTCGTACGCGGGGCAGGTGGTGCGGTGCCCGTGAGGGGGGGCGGGCGGGGTGTGACGTGTGATGTGTGGCGCGTGAGGTGTCACGCATGACGCGTGAGGTGGTCCTGCGTGGTGCGTGATGTGTGCTGTACCACCGCCCCGGTCCGGCTCTCGTGCGCCGTAGACTGTAGACGAAAGACAATCGATACTGGCCTTCCGGTGGCGCCTGGTGTGCCGCCCAAGAGGAGACCGCGATGCTGTCGTCTGGACTGCCGCACGGTTCGGTGCCCCGGCTGGAGCGGCCCGGCCCGCTGCGGGACCGTGTCTACGAGGCGCTCCTCGAACTGATCATCACGCGTGCGCTCGGACCCGGTCAGCATCTCGTGGAGAGCGAGCTCGCCGGGCACCTCGGGGTGTCACGGCAGCCGGTGCGGGAGGCGTTGCAGCGGCTCAGCACCGAGGGATGGGTGGATCTGCGGCCCGCGCAGGGGGCGTTCGTGCACGAGCCCACGGAGCAGGAGGCGGACCAACTCCTCACGGTGCGGACCCTGTTGGAGGCCGAGGCGGCCGGTCTCGCCGCCGCCGACCCCACCGAGGCGGGGCTCGCGGAGCTGCGGGAGATCCAGCGGCTCGGCCTCGACGCGGTCGCCCGCGACGACGTCGACGCGGCCGTCGCCCTCAACGCCCGCTTCCACACGACCGTCATGGAGATGTCCGGCAACACCGTCCTCGCGGGGCTCGCCGCGCAGGTCGACCGGCGGGTGCGGTGGTACTACACGCCGATCGCCCGGCAGCGGGGGCGCAAGTCCTGGGACGAACACCGGGAGTTGATCGCCGCGATCGAGGGGCGGGACGGGGAACTGGCCGCGCGGTTGATGCGGGAGCACACGGAGCATACGCGGCGGTCGTATCACGCGCGGGAGAAGTAGGAGCGGGGGACGGGTTCTCGGGCCGACGCGGGGTGCTTCCCGCGTGATTCGGCCGGTTTCGGCGGACGTTCTCACCCTGATCTTTGTCCTGTGAGTGGAGAAAGTCCGCGGTAATCCGTGCACAACTTCTTCCCACCTCCGGCGCCCGCTGCTACGTTCCCTTCGAAAGCCCGGAGCCGACGGCGAGCAGAGGCGGGGAGGGACACGTGAGACGGATGACGGCACGGCCCGCGAACGCCCATCAGGCCCGGCTGCTGCACCTCTTGAGGGACGGCGGCCAGAGCTCCCGGGCCCAGCTCGGTGACCAGGTCGACCTCTCGCGGTCCAAACTGGCCGTGGAAGTGGACCGGTTGCTGGAGACGGGACTGGTCGTGGCCGACGGCCTCGCCGCCTCCCGGGGCGGCCGGCGCTCGCACAACGTGCGCCTCAACCCCGAACTCCGTTTCCTGGGCGTCGACATCGGCGCGACCTCGGTCGACGTCGCCGTCACCAACGCCGAGCTGGAGATCCTCGGCCACCTCAACCAGCCCCTCGACGTCCGCGAGGGCCCGGTCGCCGTCTTCGAGCAAGTCCTCGCCATGACAGCCAAGTTGCGGGCCACCGGTCTCGCGGAGGGCATCGACGGCGCGGGCATCGGAGTCCCGGGGCCGGTCCGCTTCCCCGAGGGCGTGCCCGTCGCCCCGCCGATCATGCCGGGCTGGGACGGCTTCCCCGTACGGGAGGCGCTCAGCCAGGAACTCGGCTGCCCGGTGATGGTCGACAACGACGTGAACCTGATGGCGATGGGGGAGCAGCATGCCGGCGTCGCCCGGTCCGTCGTCGACTTCCTCTGCGTCAAGATCGGCACCGGTATCGGCTGCGGCATCGTCGTCGGCGGGCAGGTCTACCGCGGTACGACGGGCAGCGCGGGCGACATCGGACACATCCGGGCGGTTCCCGACGGGCGTCCGTGCGCCTGCGGCAACCGGGGCTGTCTGGAAGCCCACTTCAGCGGCGCGGCGCTGGCCAGGGACGCGATGGAGGCGGCCCGCCAGGGGCTGTCCGCCGAACTCGCCGAACGGCTCGCCGCGCACGGCACGTTGACCGGTGCGGACGTCGCCGCGGCGGCCGTCGCCGGTGACACCACCGCCCTCGACCTGATCCGTGAGGGGGGCGGTCAGGTCGGCCAGGTCATCGCCGGTCTCGTCTCCTTCTTCAACCCCGGCCTGGTGGTGATCGGCGGCGGGGTGACCGGCCTCGGCCACACCCTGCTCGCCGCGATCCGCACCCAGGTCTACCGCCAGTCGCTGCCCCTGGCGACCGGCAACCTGCCCATCGTCCTGGGGGAGTTGGGCCCCACCGCCGGAGTCATCGGCGCGGCCCGGCTGATCAGCGACCACCTCTTCTCACCCGCGTGAGCCACTCGCGTAAGCCACTCGCTCAAGCACAGCGCCGCCCTCTCCACCCCGCTCGCTCCACCATGCCTGCCCGGCACCGGAGTTCACCCGCCCGGCAGGCCGGCACGCCCTGACACAGGCCCGCACTGCCCGCCGAGGGGAACCACATGGCATCACAGCCACCGCTGCTCAGCATGTCCGGTATCACCAAGTCGTTCCCCGGCGTCCGGGCCCTGGACGGCGTCGACCTCGACGTCCAGGCCGGTGAAGTGCACTGCCTGCTCGGCCAGAACGGCGCGGGAAAGTCCACGCTCATCAAGGTCCTGGCCGGCGCCCACCAGCCCGACGACGGCACGATCCGCTGGCTCGGCGAGGAGGTCGTGCTGCGCTCGCCGATCGCCGCGATGCGCCTCGGCATCGCGACCATCTACCAGGAACTCGACCTCGTCGAGCACCTGTCGGTCGCCGAGAACGTCCACCTGGGCCACGAACCCACGGCCGCCGGGTTCGTCGTCCGAAGGGGCACGGCGAAAGCGTCGACAGCGGCCCTGCTCAAGCGACTCGGCCACCCCGAGGTCGATCCGGGCACGCTGGTCGGCGAGTTGTCGGCGGCGCAGCGGCAGATCGTGTCGATGGCGCGGGCCCTCTCGCACGACGTGCGGCTGATCGTGATGGACGAGCCGTCGGCCGCGCTCGACCCCGACGAGGTCGACAACCTGTTCCGGATCGTCGCCGGCCTCACCGCCGACGGCGTCGCCGTCGTCTACATCTCGCACCGGCTGGAGGAGATCCGCCGGATCGGTGACCGGGTGACCGTCCTCAAGGACGGCCGGGCGGTCGCGGGCGGGCTGCCCGCCGAGTCGACGCCGACGCGGGAAGTGGTCGCGCTGATGACCGGCCGCAATGTCGAGTACGTGTTTCCGGAGCGGCCGGCCGAGGAGGCGAGCGGGACTCCGGTGCTCCAGGTCCAAGGACTGGCTCGGGACGGGGAGTTCGCGCCCGTCGACTTCGAGGTGCGGGCCGGGGAGATCGTCGGACTCGCGGGACTGGTCGGCTCGGGGCGCTCCGAGATCCTCGAAACCGTGTACGGCGCCCGGAAACCGACGGCCGGTCAGGTCCTCGTCGAGGGGCGGAAGTTGAGGCCGGGCAGCGTGCCCGCCGCCGTCCGCGCCGGGCTCGGGCTGGCCCCCGAGGAGCGCAAGGCGCAGGCCCTGCTGATGCTGGAGTCCGTCACCCGCAACGTCTCCGTGTCCACGCTCTCCCGCTTCGCGCGCGCCGGCTGGATCGACCGCACCTCGGAGCAGGGGGCCGCTCGGGCGGCGACCCGTGAACTCTCCCTGCGTCCTGACAATCCGTCAGCCGCCGTCCGTACCCTCTCCGGCGGCAACCAGCAGAAAGCGGTCCTCGCCCGCTGGCTGCTGCGCGGCTGCAAGGTGCTCCTCCTCGACGAGCCGACCCGTGGCGTCGACGTCGGAGCGCGCGCCGAACTCTACGCAGTCGTACGCCGGTTGGCCGACGAAGGGCTCGCCGTGCTGCTCGTCTCCAGCGAGGTGCCCGAAGTCCTCGGCCTCGCCGACCGCGTCCTGGTCCTGCGCGAGGGCCGTGTCGTCCACACGGCACCCGCCCGCGAACTCGACGAACACCGTGTCCTCGACCTCGTCATGGAAGGGAGCCCCGCGTCATGACGCAGCCCGTCTCACCGCCGCGGGACAGCGCCGACAAGATGCCGGAAGCGGCTCAAGTCCCGGTCTGGCGCGGCCTGCTGGCCCGTGCGGACCTCCGTATCGTCTCCCTGGTCGGCGTCCTCGCCGTGCTGGTCGTCATCGGCGGGATCACCAAGCCCGACGAGTTCCTCGACACCCGCAACCTCCAACTCGTCCTGACCCAGGCTTCGGTGATCGGCGTCGTCACCGTCGGGATGACCTTCGTCATCATGTCCGGCGGCATCGACCTCTCCGTCGGCGCGATCGTCGCCCTCGCCTCCGTGTGGGCGACCACCGTCGCCACCCAGGAGTACGGGTTCGCCGGGATCCTCTTCACCGCCGTCCTCGTCGGCCTCGGCTGCGGCCTGGTCAACGGGGTGCTCATCGCCTACGGCGGGATGGTGCCGTTCATCGCGACGCTCGCCATGCTCGCCTCGGCGCGCGGACTCGCCCTCCAGATCACCGACGGCCGGACCCAGATCGTCACGATCGACGGCGTCCTGAAACTCGGCGAACGCGACGCGTACGTCCTCGGGGTCCCGCCGCTCGTCCTGGTGTTCGCACTCGTGACGATCGTCGGATGGCTGCTGCTGAACCGGACCACGTTCGGGCGCCGGGCCGTCGCGGTCGGCGGGAACCCGGAGGCCGCGCGGCTCGCCGGCATCGACGTCCGCCGCCAGCGGCTCTACCTCTACCTGCTGTCCGGGCTGTGCTGCGGGATCGCCGCGTTCCTGCTGATCATCCTGTCCGGCTCCGGCCAGAACACCAACGGCAACCTGTACGAACTCGACGCGATCGCCGCCGCCATCATCGGAGGAACCCTGCTCAGCGGGGGTCGCGGCACCATCGTCGGCTCCGTCCTCGGGGTGCTGATCTTCACCACCATCACCAACATCTTCGCCCTGAACAACCTCCAGACCGACGTCCAGCAGATCGCCAAGGGCGCGATCATCGTCGCCGCCGTGCTGGTCCAGCGCCGTACCGCGAGCACCACCTGAGGAAAGGGTCCAGTCCTATGTCACACCTTCCCAGCCGCAGAGGGCTGCTCTTCGGGACGGCCGCCGTCTCGGCCACCGCCGTCCTCGCCGGTTGCACCAGCAACGAGACCAGTGACGACAAGCAGGAGACCGGGAGCAGCGGGCAGCCCGTCGCCGACGACCAGCCCGGAAAGAAGGTCACCGTCGGGTTCGCCGGACC
Source organism: Streptomyces sp. S6 (assembly GCF_054880855.1). Taxonomy (NCBI): domain Bacteria; kingdom Bacillati; phylum Actinomycetota; class Actinomycetes; order Kitasatosporales; family Streptomycetaceae; genus Streptomyces; species Streptomyces sp. S6. The sequence continues at coordinate 30,939 of NZ_JBTYMC010000021.1, forward strand.
CCAGGCCGACCACGGCTGGCTCAACGCCATCAACGACCAGGCCAAGAAGCGCGCCCAGAAGTATTCCGACGTGCACCTGGAGATCACCGAGGGCTCCAACGACACCGCCCAGCAGATCGGGCAGATCGAGACCCTCATCAACAAGAAGGTCGACGTCCTCGTCATCCTGCCCGCCGACGGCAAGGCCCTCACCCAGGTCGGCCTCAAGGCGATGCGGGCCGGCATCCCCGTCGTCAACCTCGACCGGATCTTCAACACCCCGCAGGCCTACCGGTGCTGGATCGGCGGCGACAACTACGGCATGGGCTTCAACGCCGGGCGGTACATCGGCGAGAAACTCAAGGGCAAGGCGAACGCGAAGGTCGTCGAACTCGCCGGCATCGACAACCTGGAGCTGACCCGGCAGCGCACACAAGGCTTCGACGACGCGCTGAAGAACTACCCGAACCTCAAGAAGGTCGCCCGCCAGGCCGCCGAGTTCACCGTCGAGACGGGCCAGGCCAAGATGGCCCAACTCCTCCAGGCCCAGCCCCAGTTCGACGCCCTGTGGAACCACGACGACGACCAGGGCGTGGGCGCGCTGCGCGCCGTCGAGCAGGCCGGGCGCGACGACTTCCTGATGGTCGGCGGCGCGGGCGCGCTCTCCGCGATGCAGGCCATCAAGCAGGACAAGGGCGTCCTCAAGGCGACCGTCCTGTACCCGCCGACGATGGCCGCCTCCGCGATCGACCTCGCCCGCGCCCTCGGCCAGGGCAAGGGCGTCGGCGGGCTCGCCGAGTTCGAGATCCCCGCCTCGATCACCCTGTACTCGGCCGTCGTCGACAAGACCAACGTCGACCAGTACATGCCCACCGGTTTCAGGTGACAGAACCGGCCGACGGCGGATGACGGCCGCAGGTCAGCACCCCCACCGCGCGCACCACGAAGCGCACCACGAACGAGGAGGACCACCGCATGGAACAGCCGCAGGAGCCGACGGGACCGGCCGGGGCACAGGGGAAGCCGCCGCTTCGCGTCGGCATGGTCGGCTACGCCTTCATGGGCGCCGCCCACTCCCAGGGCTGGCGCACCGCCGGCCGGGTCTTCGACCTTCCCCTCAGCCCGGTTCTCGCCGCGATCTGCGGACGCGACCCGGACGCGGTCCGCGCGGCGGCGGACCAGCACGGCTGGCAGTCCACCGAGACCGACTGGCGGGCGCTGATCGCACGCGACGACATCGACCTCGTCGACATCTGCACCCCCGGCGACAGCCACGCCGAGATCGCGCTCGCCGCCCTCGCGGCCGGCAAGCACGTGCTGTGCGAGAAGCCCCTCGCCAACACCGTCGAGGAGGCCCGGGAGATGACCCGCGCCGCCGAACAGGCCTACGAGCGCGGCCGGTTGGCGATGGTCGGGTTCAACTACCGCCGGGTGCCCGCCACCGCGTTCGCCCGGCAACTGGTGGCGGACGGACGGCTCGGCAGGCTCCGGCACCTGCGGGTGACGTACCTTCAGGACTGGCTCGTGGACCCGCAATTCCCGCTCACCTGGCGGCTGCGCAAGGAACTCGCCGGCTCCGGATCCCTCGGGGACCTCGGCGCGCACATCGTCGACCTCGCGCAGTACCTGGCGGGGGAGCGGCTCGCGGGGGTGTCGGCGATGACCGAGACGTTCGTCCGGGAACGCCCGCTGCCGGGCGCCGGAACCAGCGGGCTCAGCGCGGGCACGGCCACCGGGGGAGCCCGCGAGACCGGCGCCGTCACCGTCGACGACGCCGCCCTGTTCAACGCCCGGTTCGCCTCCGGCGCCCTCGCCTCCTTCGAGGCGACCCGCTTCGCCACCGGCCGCAAGAACGCCCTGCGCATCGAACTCAACGGCGAGAAGGGCTCGCTCTGGTTCGACCTGGAGCGCCTCAACGAACTCTGGTTCCACGACGGGACGCTCCCCGCCACCGAGGCGGGGTTCCGCCGCATCCTCGTCACCGAACCCGAACACCCCTACCTCGGCGCCTGGTGGCCCCCGGGCCACGGCCTCGGCTACGAGCACACCTTCGTCCACCAGGCCCGCGACCTCGTCCACGCGATCGCCGAACTCCGCGCCCCGCAGCCGTCGTTCGCCGACGGACTCCAGGTGCAGCGGGTGCTCGCCGCCGTCGAGGAGAGCGCCGAGAAGAACTCCGTCTACACCCCCGTCACGGACTGAGGAGCCCGGACATGCCGCGCCCGTTCACCCTGTTCACCGGCCAGTGGGCCGACCTGCCGCTCGAAGAGGTCTGCCGCCACGCCCGCGACTTCGGCTACGACGGACTCGAACTCGCCTGCTGGGGCGACCACTTCGAGGTCGACAAAGCCCTCGCCGACCCGGCGTACATCGACTCCCGCCACCAACTCCTCGACAAATACGGCCTGAAGTGCTGGGCGATCTCCAACCACCTGGTGGGCCAGGCCGTCTGCGACGCCATCATCGACGAACGCCACCAGGCGATCCTGCCCGCCGACGTGTGGGGCGACGGCGACCCCGAAGGCGTCCGGCGCCGCGCCGCGAGCCGGATGCGCGACACCGCCCGCGCCGCGTCCGCGTTCGGCGTCGACACCGTCATCGGCTTCACCGGCTCCGCGATCTGGCACCTCGTCGCGATGTTCCCGCCCGCCCCCGAGGCGATGATCGAGCGCGGGTACGACGACTTCGCGGAGCGCTGGAACCCGATCCTGGACGTCTTCGACGCCGAGGGCGTGCGGTTCGCGCACGAGGTGCACCCCAGCGAGATCGCCTACGACTACTGGACGACCCACCGCGCCCTGGAGGCCGTCGGCCACCGGCCCGCGTTCGGGCTGAACTTCGACCCCTCGCATTTCGTGTGGCAGGACCTCGACCCGGTCGGGTTCCTCTGGGACTTCCGGGACCGGATCTACCACGTCGACTGCAAGGAGGCCCGCAAACGCCTCGACGGACGCAACGGGCGGCTCGGCTCCCACCTGCCGTGGGGCGACCCCCGGCGCGGCTGGGACTTCGTGTCGGCCGGGCACGGGGACGTCCCCTGGGAGGACGTGTTCCGGATGCTGCGGTCCATCGACTACCAGGGCCCCGTCTCCGTCGAGTGGGAGGACGCCGGCATGGACCGGCTCCAGGGAGCGCCCGAGGCGCTCGCCAGCCTCAAGAAGTTCGACTTCGAGCCGCCGTCGACCTCGTTCGACGCGGCGTTCTCCAACTGACCGGCGGACCAGGCCGGTTCGACAGGGCTGAGAGGTCCGTCCACTGTGACGGACCGTCAGTTCCCTTCCCGCGTCCCGGGATGACGGCGCATCCCGGTGACCGTACGCACCCGAAGGCACCACCCTGGAGGCACCCGTGCACGGGAACGACCGCACCACCCCCGCACCCCGCTCCCCGAGACGACGCCCACCCCTGCGCCGAGCCGTGGCGCTGCTGTCCGGCGCCCTGCTCGCCGGGGCATCCCTCACCCTCGCCACACCCCCCGCCGGCGCAGCCGTCGCCGACGACGCGAGAACCACCGCCGCCGAGGACTTCCAGCAGGTCACCCTGGCCAAGGGCGAGGCGGAGGTCGGCGAACCCATGTCGCTCGCCGTCCTCCCCGACCGCTCCGTCCTGCACACCTCCCGCGACGGCGAACTCCGCCGCACCGACGCGGCCGGCAACACCCGGCTCATCGGCAAGCTCGACGTCTACAACCACGACGAAGAGGGCCTCCAAGGCATCGGCGTCGACCCGCAGTTCAGTAGCAACCGCTTCATCTACCTCTACTACGCACCCAAGTTGAACACCCCGGCCGGCGACGCCCCCGAGAACGGCACCCCCGCCGACTTCGCGCCCTTCGACGGCGTCAACCGCCTCTCCCGCTTCACGCTCAACGCGGACAACACCCTGAACGCGGCCAGCGAGAAGCAGATCCTCGACGTCGCCACCACCCGCGGCCTGTGCTGCCACGTCGGCGGCGACATCGACTTCGACGCGGCCGGCAACCTGTACCTGTCGACCGGCGACGACACCAACCCCTTCCAGTCCGACGGGTTCACCCCCATCGACCAGCGCGACGGCCGCAACCCCGGCTTCGACGCCCGCCGTTCGGCCGGCAACACCAACGACCTGCGCGGCAAGATCCTGCGCATCAAGGTGAACGCCGACGGCACGTACACGGTCCCAGACGGCAACCTCTTCGCGCCCGGCACCGCCAAAACGCGGCCCGAGATCTACGCGATGGGCTTCCGCAACCCGTTCCGCTTCAGCGTCGACAAGGCCACCGGCTACCTCTACATCGGCGACTACGGCCCCGACGCGGGCGCCGCCGACCCGAAGCGGGGACCCGGCGGGCAGGTCGAGTTCGACCGCGTCACCGGCCCCGGCAACTTCGGCTGGCCCTTCTGCACCGGCGCCAACGACCCTTACGTGGACTATGACTTCGCCACCAAGACCTCCGGCGCCGCCTTCGACTGCGACGCGCCGAAGAACACCTCCCCGCACAACACCGGCCTCGTCGACCTGCCCCCGGCCCAGCCCGCCTGGATCCCCTACGACGGCGCCTCCGTACCGGAGTTCGGCGACGGCTCCGAGTCCCCCATGGGCGGCCCGGTCTACCGCTACGACCCGAACCTCGACTCGCCCGTCAAGTTCCCCGCCGCGTACGACGGCGACTTCTTCGCCGGCGAGTTCGGCCGCCGCTGGATCAAACGCATCACCAGCGACGCGAACGGCACCGTCAAGTCCATCAACAACATCCCCTGGACCGGCACCCAGGTGATGGACATGGCCTTCGGCCCCGACGGCGCGCTCTACGTCCTCGACTACGGCACCGCCTGGTTCGGCGGCGACGAGCACTCCGCGCTCTACCGCATCGAGAACGCCACCGACGGCCACTCGCCCGTCGCCCAAGCGGCTGCCAACAGGACGTCCGGACAAGCCCCGTTGAGGGTGACGTTCTCCTCCGCCGGAACCACCGACCAGGACGGCGACGCCCTCACCCACCGCTGGGACTTCGGCGACGGCGCCACGTCGACGGCCGCGAACCCCACGCACACCTACCGCAAGAACGGCACCTACACCGCCACGCTGACCGCCAAGGACCCGGGCGGACGGACCGGCAGCGCGAGCGTCCAGGTCGTCGTCGGCAACACCGCCCCCACCGTCGTCCTCCAAGTCCCCCAGAACGGGCACCTGTTCAGCTTCGGTGACGCGATCCCCTTCAAGGTGAAGGTGACCGACCCCGAAGACGGCAAGGCCATCGACTGCGCCAAGGTCACCGTCCGCTTCATCCTCGGCCACGACAGCCACGGCCACCCGATCACCTCCGCGACCGGCTGCTCCGGCACCCTCCAGACCAGCGCCGACGGCGGCCACGACCCCAACGCCAACATCTTCGGCGTGCTCGACGCCGAGTACACCGACAACGGGGGCGGCGGACAGGCCGCGCTCACCTCGCACGACCAGAGCGTCCTCCAGCCCCGCCACCGCCAGGCCGAGCACTACACCAACTCCAGCGGCGTGACCGTGAGTTCACGGGCCACCGCGAACGGCGCGAAGGCCGTCGGGTCCATCGAGAACGGCGACTGGATCTCGTTCACGCCGTACGCGCTGCGGAACGCCACCTCGGTGACGGCGCGCGTCGCCTCCGCCGGAGCCGGCGGCACCCTGGAGATCCGTGCCGGATCCGCCAAGGGCACCCTCCTCGGCAAGGCCACGGTGCCGGTGACCGGCGGCTGGGAGACCTACCAGGACGTCACCGCGAAGCTGTCCCGCACGCCTCGCGGGACCACCGACCTCTACCTCGTCTTCAAGGGCCGCAGCGGTCAACCCCTGTACGAGATCGACGACTTCACCTTCACCACCGGCTGAGAGGAAAGCCCCATGATGCGCGCACTCGGCGCGGTCGCGGGCGCCACCCTGCTCCTCGGCGCGCTCGCCGAACCATCCGCCCTGGCCCAGCCGGACCGCGGCACCCCACGGGTCCTCGTCTTCTCCAAGACCGCCGGCTTCCGGCACGACTCCATCCCCGACGGCATCAACACGATCCGCGAACTCGGCGCCTCCAGCGGCGAGTTCAGAGTCGACGCGACCGAGGACGCCACCGCGTTCACGAAGGCCAACCTCCGCCGCTACGCCGCCGTCGTCTTCCTCTCCACCACCGGGAACGTCCTCGACGACACCCAACAGGCCGCGTTCGAGAGCTACATCCGCAAGGGCGGCGCCTACGTCGGCATCCACTCCGCCGCCGACACCGAGTACGACTGGGCGTTCTACGGCGGCCTCGTCGGCGCGTACTTCCGCAGCCACCCGGCGATCCAGCAGGCCGACACCGTCGTCGAGGACCGCGCCCACCCGGCGACCTCGGCCCTCCCGCCGACCTGGCACCGCACCGACGAATGGTACGACTACCGCGCCAACCCCCGTGCCTCCGTACGGGTGTTGGCCTCCCTGGACGAGTCGTCCTACACCGGTGGCAGCATGAACGGCGACCATCCGATCGCCTGGTGCCAGACCTATCAGGGAGGCCGCGCCTTCTACACCGGCGCGGGACACACCAAGGAGTCCTACGCCGACCCGGCCTACCGAGGGCATCTGCTCGGCGGCATCCGGTACGCCATCGGCGCGGCGCAGGCCGACTGTCGGCCGGAGAGCGGGTACACGAAGCTCACCGACGGCGACTGGCGGCAGGCCGGCCCCGGCTCCTTCACCCGCTCGGCCGACGGGACGTGGACGTCGTCCGGCGGGATGGGGCTCCTCTGGTACGCCGGACGCGCCTTCACGTCGTACTCGCTGAAGGCCGACTGGAAGGTCACCGGGGACTCCAACTCCGGTGTGTTCGTGGGCTTCCCGCCCTCCGACGACCCCTGGTCCGCCGTCGACAACGGGTACGAGGTGCAGATCGACGCCACCGACGTGCCCTGGCGCACCACCGGCTCGGTCTACGGATTCAAGTCCGCCGACCTGATCAAGCGCGACCGGGCGCTGAACCCGCCGGGGGAGTGGAACACGTACGAGATCCGCGTGGAAGGTGAACGGCTGCGCGTCTGGCTCAACGGCGTGCAGATCAACGACTTCACCAACCGGGACCCGGCGCGCAGCCTGCGCGACGGACACATCGGGCTCCAGAACCACGGGCCCGGCGACGAGGTGTCGTTCCGCGACATCCGCGTCAAAGAACTGCCCGTCACGGGCCGTTGAACGGCGGCGGGCGGGAGACGCCGGACTCCCGCCCGCCGTCCACTCCCCGACTCACGTGTGTTGCAAGGAGATTGCCATGCCCAAGGTAGGTGTCTGGCTGATCGGCGCACGCGGTTCCGTCGCCACCACCGCCGTCGCGGGCTGCGCCGCCGTCACCGCGGGGCTGCGCCCGCCGACCGGACTCGTCACGGAGAAACCGGAGTTCGCCCACGCCGGGCTGCCGCCCCTCACGTCCCTCGTCTTCGGCGGCCACGACGTCACGGACACGCCGCTGCCGAAGCGGGCGGAGGAGTTGGCGGCGGAGGGGGTGCTGCCGGTGGGGCTTCCCGCTGCGGTGGAGGCGGAACTGGTGGCTGCCGAGCGGGAGATCAGGGCGGGTGCGGGAGGGACCGGCTTCGGCACTGGGGAGGGGACGGGCGGGGCGGATGCCGGGGGTGGCAGCGATGAGGCGGGTGGGGAAGGGGTGGGGTGCGTGCATGGACCGGACGGGGTGGAGCGTGGGCCGGGGGAGGAGGGTGCGGGACAGGCGGGGCTCGTCGGCGCCGCTTCCGGAGGCGGTGATCCGTCCGGCGCGCTCGACAGCGACGAACAGCTGATCGCCGCCCTCGCCGCCGACATCCAGGACTTCGTACGACGCCGGGGGCTCGACCGGGCCGTCGTCGTGAACGTCGCCTCCACCGAGGCGGCGCCCGACGGCCCCGCCCTGCCGCCGAGTTCGCTGTACGCGGCGGCAGCGCTGCGGGCCGGCTGCGCCTACGTGAACTTCACGCCCTCCACGGGGCTGCACCACCCCGCCCTCGCGGAGCTCGCCGCGTCGTGCGGGCTGCCGTACGCCGGGCGGGACGGGAAGACGGGGCAGACGCTCCTGCGGTCCGTGCTGGGGCCGATGTTCAGCCGCCGTGCGCTGGACGTGCGCGCCTGGTCCGGCGTCAACCTCCTCGGCGGTGGGGACGGCGCCGCCCTGGCCGACCCGGGGGCCGCCGCCGCGAAGAACGCCGGCAAGGGGCGGGTCCTCGCCGACACCCTCGGTGCCGTCCCCGAGGGGCGCGTCCACATCGACGACGTCCCCGCCCTCGGTGACTGGAAGACCGCCTGGGACCACATCGCCTTCGACGGGTTCCTCGGAACGCGGATGACTCTCCAGACGACCTGGCAGGGCTGTGACTCGGCACTGGCCGCGCCGCTGGTCCTCGACCTGGCCCGGCTGGCGCTGCGCGCGCACGAGCGGGGGGTGGTGGGGCCGTTGTCCGCGTTGGGGTTCTTCTTCAAGGACCCGGTGGGGGAGAGTGCCGCGGGGCTGGAGGAGCAGTGGGGGGAACTTGTCGAGTTCGGGCGGGAGTTGGGGGTGGTGGCCGAGGAGGCGGGGGAGCTACCGGGGTTGCCGACGTTGTCGGGCTCGGCGGATCCGGCGGGGCCGGCGTCCTCGACTGTTTCGGCGCCCTCATCGGGTCCGTCAGGACCTGTTTCCCCCGGTGCTCCCGTCAGGTCAGAAGGCGTGGCCCCGGTCGGCCCTGGCGTCCCGGCAACCCAGGCGGGCCCGTCGGGTTCGGTGGATTCGGAGGCCCCGGTGGGTGGGGAGAGCGGTGAGGGTGGGGCCGGGAGCGGTTCCGAGGCCGGAGGTGAGGGGGTGTGAGCCGGGCCGACGGACGGGCGAGTGGTGTGCGTGCGGGCTCGGGCGCCGACGGAGTCCCCCTGCCACGGACCTCCGCGCGGAGCGACGTACCCGCCCCGGCACCAGGGCCGGCCCCTCGTCCCGGTGGGCATGTCGAGCGTGCGGCCTCTCAGCCGTCCACCTTCCCCGGCACCCCTCCTCTCCGTTTCGGCTACGGCACCAACGGCCTCACCGACCTGCGTCTCGACGACGCCCTCACCCTCCTCGCCGATCTCGGCTACGACGGCGTCGGCCTGACCCTCGACCACATGCACCTGGACCCGCTGGCCCCGGACCTCCCCGCCCGCACCCGCCGTCTGGCCCGCCGCCTCGACGCCCTCGGCCTGAGCGTGACCGTCGAGACGGGCGCCCGCTACATCCTGGACCCCCGCCGCAAACACGGCCCCTCCCTCATCGACCCCGCCCCTCAGGACCGCGCCCGCAGAACCGCCCTGCTGATCTGCGCGGTGGAGATCGCCGAGGAACTGGGCGCCGAGGCCGTCCACTGCTTCAGCGGCGTCCTCCCGGAGACGGAGACGGAACCCGAGTCGGAACGGAACCCGGACCACGGGCCGGGACAGAGCCGGGGGCCGGTGCGGAGAGGGAGGCCGCGACAGGGACAGGGGCCGGGACCGGAGCCTCGACCCGCGCCATGGAGTGAGCCGCAGCCGTGGCGGGAGCCGGACACAGAGCGCGAACAGCACCCGGCAACGGTGGCGGGCCCGGCACCGGCCGGATACGCGGAACCCGCCCGCCCACCGGCAGAGCAGTCGGCGCCGAAGCCGCCGCATCCTTCGACGCCCGCCCGCCCCTCGAACAAGCCCCACTCCTCCACGCCGGAGCCGCTCAGCTCCCTGGACCCACCCCACCCCCCGACACCAGCCCCGGCGCACCCCCACCCGACCGCCTGGACCCGCCTCACCGACAGCCTCACCCCCGTCCTGGCGAGAGCCGCCACCGCCGGCATCCCCCTCGCGATCGAACCCGAACCCGGCCACCTCCTCGCCACCCTCGCCGACTTCCACCACCTCCGCACCCTCCTGGACGACCCCGCGTACCTGGGCCTCACCCTCGACATCGGCCACTGCCAGTGCCTGGAGCCCCTCTCGCCCGCCGACTGCGTCCGCGCGGCCGCCCCCTGGCTGCGGCACGTCCAGATCGAGGACATGCGGCGCGGAGTCCACGAGCACCTCCCCTTCGGCGACGGCGAGATCGACTTCCCGCCCGTCCTCGCGGCCCTCGCCGCCACCGGCTACCGGGGTCTGACGGTCGTGGAACTCCCCCGCCACTCCCACGCGGGCCCCCACCAGGCGGCCCGCTCCCTCCCTTTCCTCACCGCTGCGGCCACCCCCTGAAGGAGGCCCTCCGATGCCCCACCCGGACCGGGCCCCCCTTGGGACGCGGCCCACCGACACCGCTGCGGACACCCACCCGGCGGACGACCTCCGCCGGACCCCGACCCCGGCCGAACCCCCACGACGGACGGAACCGTGATGCCCCTCTCCGACCCCCACCCCCACCTGACGTCCCGCACGACCGACGGCAACGACGCGGCACCCGCCGCCCACCAGGGCGCTCGCCTGCCGCGCGGCGAGGAGTGAGCGATGCGCTTCCGCCACCCCGACGGCTCGACCGTCCACCTCGCCTACTGCACCAACGTCCACCCCGCCGAAACCCTCGACGGCGTCCTCGCCCAGCTCCGCGACCACTGCGAGCCCGTACGCCGCCGGCTCGGCCGCGACCGCCTCGGCATCGGCCTGTGGCTGGCCCGGGACGCCGCGCACGCCCTGGACTCCGACCCGGCCGCCCTGCGCGCCCTGCGGACCACCCTGGACCGGCGCGGCCTGGAGGTCGTCACCCTCAACGGCTTCCCGTACGACGGGTTCGGCACCGGGGAGGTCAAGTACCGCGTGTACAAGCCGGACTGGGCCGACCCGGAACGCCTGGACCACACCACCGCACTCGCGCGGGTCCTCACCGGGCTGCTGCCGGACGACGTCACCGAGGGCAGCGTCTCCACCCTGCCGCTCGCCTGGCGCACCGTCCTCGACGGGGAGCGCGCGGACACGGCCCGCACCGCCCTGCGCACGCTCGCCGAACGCCTCGACGCGCTCCAGGAGCTGACCGGCCGGTCCGTGCGGGTCGGCCTCGAACCCGAGCCGGGCTGCGTCGTCGAGACCACCGCCGACGCCCTCGCCCCGCTCGCGGCGATCGCGCACCCCCGGATCGGGATCTGTGTCGACACCTGCCATCTCGCCACCTCCTTCGAAGACCCGCACACCGCCCTGGACGCCCTCGCCGCGGCCGGCGTCCCCGTCGTCAAGTCCCAGCTCTCCGCCGCTCTCCACGCCGAGCGGCCCGATCTCCCCGCCGTCCGCGAGGCGCTCGCCGCCTTCGCCGAGCCCCGCTACCTGCATCAGACCCGCGCGCTCACCGCCACCGGCCTCACCGGCGCCGACGACCTGCCCGAGGCCCTCACCGCGGACGCCCTGCCCACCGGAGTCCCGTGGCGTGCCCACTTCCACGTCCCGCTGCACGCGACGCCCGCCGCGCCCCTCACCTCCACGCTCCCTGTCCTGCATGCCGCGCTCTCCCGTCTCGTCGGCGGCCCGCACCCGCTCACCCGGCATCTCGAAGTCGAGACCTACACCTGGCAGACCCTCCCTCCCGCGCTCCGGCCCCGCACCCGCGCCCAGCTCGCCGACGGCATCGCCGCCGAACTGGCCCTGGCCCGCGACCTCCTGACCGACCTGGGCCTCAAGGAACTCCCCTGAGCCCCGCCCCGATCCCGGCCGCCGACCCGTCCGACAGTCCGTCCGCCGGTCGTGACTCAACGTAACCACACGCCACTGACAACGGACCCCGAAGCCCTCCGAACCCCTTCCGAGAGGCCCCCGAACCCCGGCCGGAACCCCCAGGTCACCGCCCGGAGAACCGATCCGTCACCCCCCGTCACCACCGACCCGAAAGCGAGACACCGTGACCGCGTTCAACGACGAATCCGGCACCGGCGAGGCCCTGCGCCGCACCCTCGGCATCGGCCGCCGCCGCTTCCTCACCACCTGCACCGCCGTCGCGGGCGCCGCGATCGCCGCCCCCGTCCTCG